>CAZZHU010000071.1:18901-20557 GCA_964654045.1 uncultured Leptospirales bacterium | reverse complement strand
CTGCTCATTTCCTGGATATTCACCTTCATGTCGATATCCCGGCCGGCGACAGGGCTTTTCCTGCCCAGCACCTGGGCCGCGGCGCGCATGACCGGGTCGGGGCAGCGGAAACTGCGGTCAAGCTTCAGCACCCTGGTCCCGGGGAAGTCTTCCATTGCCCTGGCGAGGAACCGCGCATCGGAGACCCGGAAGCCGTAGATCGCCTGGTCCGGGTCGCCGATCATGAAGAGGTTGGGAATCCCCTCCCCGGCCAGCAGTTTCAGGAACTCGTACTGTGACGCGTTGATGTCCTGGAACTCGTCCACCAGGATCCAGCGGTACCGCCGGCGGTATTCCGCCAGGATTTCAGGATTTTCCCTGAAGATTCTTACCGGAAGGGCGATGAGGTCGGCCAGATCAACCGCGTTGAGCCTCTGCAGCTCGACGTTGTATGTATCCATGGCCTTTTTCGTTTCTTCGTCAGCCTCCGCGCCCTGCTTTACCGCCTCTATTTCGCGGACCATCCTGCTTATCTTTTTTTCATCCCTTGCGATGCCGGCCATGATCTCCGGTACATCGTCTTCATCGATAATGGCAAAATCCTCCTTCCTGCCGACGGCCGCGCAGTGTTCCCTGAGAATGCCGAGGCCGAAGGCATGGAACGTCGCTATGGTCAGTTCCTTCCCATCCATGATCGCTTCCACCCGGTCCCGCATCTCCCGGGCCGCCCGGTTGGAAAAGGTGACGGCAAGTATCTCCCCCGGCGGCACGCTCATGTTCTTTACCAGGTGGAGGATCCTCCTGGTGAGGATGGCGGTCTTCCCGGTGCCGGGCCCCGCGATGACCATGCAGGGCCCGCCGCCGTGCTCGATGCCGGCGCGCTGGTCGTCGGTGAGACCCCGCGCCAGCGCCTGCCCTGCCGCGCCTTCGGGCAGCTCGAAGAGGACCCGTGGAGCGCCTTCCTGGAGGCCCAGCCTCTGGCGCAGGTCCTTGAACTCGGCAATGTCGAATTTAATGGAGGACGATGGGGCCGCTACCGCGGGATCGGCTGTGCCCGGGCCGAAAAGGCCGCCGCCGGAGAAAGAGCGCGCTTCACCGGGCCTGAATACCTTCACGCGGCCGAATTCCCCGTCGTAGCCTTCGTCTATGATAACATCGCCGCTCCTGAGGCGCCGAATCCCCTCGGCGAGGAGCTCACCGCCGGCGTCGAGGATCTCCTCCATGGGCGCGTCCAGGAGGATGTGGAATTCCGAACCCAGGGCGCCGACCAGGCGATGATACTCCTTCGCGACCTTCCCTGACTTCGAGCCCTTCTGATCCAGGAGCTCCGCCAGGAGGTCAGGGAGCTGGGTGATGGAATGAAATCCCGCCTGTGCCGGACCGCCCGGTTCCTGCCGGTCCGCCAGCTCAGCCACGCGGTAGAGGACGCCCCGGGTCACCGGTTTCCCGCACACCGGGCAGACGCCCCGGTGCCTCATTGTTTCAAGGGGATCCCATTTTATGCCGCACTTCCGGTGGCCGTCATAGTGGTACTTGCCTTCCTGGGGAAAAAACTCTATGGTGCCGAGAAAACCGGCGCCGTCCCGCAGGGCGCCGAGCATTGCGCTGTAGCTCAATTCGGCATCGAATATGTTGGCTTCCCTTCCCAGTTTTTCCGGTGAATGGGCGTCGGAGTTC
>CAZZHU010000071.1:14898-18891 GCA_964654045.1 uncultured Leptospirales bacterium | reverse complement strand
CGAGGAAGCCGCAGGCCCGGTTCATGGGAGGATCGCTGGACAGGCCCGTTTCCAGGGCGAAGATGTGCTTCGTCAGATCGTCATAGCATTCCTCGATGCTGTCGAAGCCCGACTTTGACCCGAGCACGGAAAACCAGGGGGTCCAGATATGGCAGGGGACGAGGAAGGATTGCCCGGACGATTCCAGCACCATTTCCAGGATGATCTTCGAGTCGATGCCGAGGATAGGCCTGCCGTCGGACCTGATGTTCCCCATCCGGTCGAGCCTGGCCTGTACCTTTTCCGCGGCGGCAATATCGGGAAATACGCAGAGGTTGTGCACCTTGCGGACCCTGCCGTTCTTCTTGTAAATGCTGCTGATTTCCCCGGTGAGGACGAAATAGACTTCCCGCGGCATGTTCTTTCCCGCGAGGAAGCGAGACTCCTCGAGTCGATAATCGCTTTTCAGCCGGTAGAGGCCGTTACCGGCCGGCTCCATCTTCTCCCTGATCTCATCGAGCCAGCCCGGATGGATGCAGTCGCCGGTTCCCACAACGTCAATCCCCTTGAGGCGCGCCCAGTACTCCAGGTGCTCGGGCACAAGGTTTCCGCTCGTGGCCACGGAAAAATGCGAGTGGATGTGAAAGTCGGTAATGTATTTCAAATCTGTCTCCCGTCGGGTGATTGAACCGGCCAGGTAAACCAATAGACGCCGGACTTGATTCAGTAAAGTAAAAAATTGCGGATGGCGGTCGAAAACGACATGAGAGCAAAAAAATACCCGCTTGCGCGGGTTTGGAGGTAAACACTTTAGGTTAGCAGGATAGCTTTTTCTGTATCAGTCACCGGGCCCGGTATCCGCGCCCCTGTCCGGTCCAGAGGGGTGTCCCGTCATCTCTTCTCAGCTGTATTTTCACGCCTCCTTTTTCCACTTCCCGGGCAATTATTGCAGCCGCCTTATTATAGGTCACGCGGGATCCGGTCACCGTTAAGACATCACCTTTGGATATCCTGATTTTTTTATCAAGAAAGGACGCCGGCCCCAGGTGTACATTGATCGTCTCTTTATCCGTTTTCAGATTCACATGCAGACCGCCCCGGTCATAATCCTCGATATCCGCAACGGTTCCTTTTCTGGTTTCCACCGTTGACCTGTCGTATTTCATCCATCCCTGACCCTTGCCTCCGCAGCACTCCCGCGCGTGTATGGCGGGATTTGAATATATCGCTGCGATTCCAAATATCGTTAATGCTAATGCTAATTGTCTCATAATGAACCTCTGACAAAGAAGTATTTAATTATTTTATAATATACTTAATTATTATGCGCATGTCAACCTGTTATTGAAAAAATTACAGAGCAGATGCTGCATTCCCTGCATTTTTCCCTGTGGAATGCACTTGAAGGCGGGGTCAGGTGATCCCGCCTTCAAGTGCATAAATTATTTCCGGATTGACTATTAATGAATGGTACCTTTAGTCTCATTTTGAATCATGTCAACACATTTACGGCCCATCCGATAAGCGCAAACAGTAAGGCGCCTATCAGATGGCGGGCATCGTACAATAATAATTAAAAAAATATCTTTACAAATTCGGCCATACCTTTAGATGCTCTTTTTTGTTATTGGACGGCATCCGGTCACACTCCCCGTCCGCCAATGAGTGCATCACTGGGGGTAACTGCAATGAAATACGCATCCATCATCGGGGCCACCGGTTTCGGCGGGCTCGGGCTGATCGAAATCCTTCTCCGCCACCCGGAGTTGAAGATCAGGCAGCTGGTGGCCCGCAAGGACGCCGGCAAACCGGTGAGCGAGGTGTATCCCCACCTGAGGGGCTTCTGCGACATGCCGGTGCAGACGCCGGAAGAGATCGATTACAACGGCGTGGATATCGCCTTCTTCTCGACCCCGGACCGCGCCGGCATGACGATGATAAACGAATTCCACAAGCGCGGCATCCGCGTCATTGATTTCAGCGGTGACTTCCGGTTTCACAGCGTGGAGGAGTATTCGGTATACGCCAGGAACAAGGGCATGGAAGAGAAGCACCTGGCGCCGGAGAGGCTGCCGGAGACCGTGTACGGACTGCCTGAAAAGAACGCGGATCAAATCAAAAGCGCCAGGATCGTGGGCAACAGCGGGTGTTTCGCCATCTGCATGACGCTGGGTCTCCTCCCGGCGGTGGAGTCGGGGATACTCGCCTCCGGCACGATCATCTGCGACGGCAAGAGCGGCGTTTCCGGCGCGGGAAAAAGCTCCGGCGAGGCGAACCTCTACCCCCAGCGCCACGAGAACGTCAATACCTACCGCGAGGGGAAGCACCAGCACCTGGTGGAAGTGGAGAACGTGCTGAATGAGAATTCGAAGTCCGGGATCAAGGTCCTCTTCGTTCCGCAGGTCGTCCCGCTCAACCGGGGCATCCTCATGACCAGCTACCTTGACATCGAGAAAGGCCGCGACACGGCGTCGGTACTCAAGCTGTACCGCGACTACTACGGCGGCAAACCCTTCGTTGTCATCACGGACAGGTCACCCAACACGGCGGACGTCCGGGGTTCGAACCGCTGTCTCATCCGTCCCCTCGTGGACGAACGGACGGGAAAACTGCTGGTCGTGTCCGCCATCGACAACCTGGTCAAGGGACAGGCGGGCAACGCGGTGCAGTGCGCAAATATCATGCTCGGTTTTGACGAAACCGCGGGCCTCAATGTGCCGGCATTTTATCCGTAAGGCGGATCCATCCGTCCCGCCGCGCGAAAAGTCTAAAAAGCTTGACAGGGAGAAAAATGTATATTATGAGAAATCCCACATCCAAAATGGGGAATTTCTCAATTACTGATTTATTATGTCAAAGATAATAGAAAAAGGCATTATCGCGTCGCCGGGGATACGCATCGGCAAGGCCTATGTGTATCACGGGGACACGATAATCATCCAGAAATACACCATCCGCGAAGAAGACGTCACCTATGAAATCTCCCGGCTCGAACGGGCCATCGAGCAGACGAAGGATGAGCTGAAAGCCATCCAGGAGCAGATAGCAAAAAGCCTCTCCAGGGACCTGAGTGATATCTTTACCAGCCACATCATGGTCCTGGAGGATCCCCAGCTTGAGGAAAAGTACAGAAAGACGATCATTGAACAACACCGCAACGCCGAATGGGCCATCAATGACATCTCCCTCGAGTTGATAAACAGCCTTTCCACAATAAAAGACGATTACCTGCGCGAACGGATCATCGACATTTCGGACATCAACAAGCGCATCATATCAAACCTTCAGAAAACCGAGATATCGTCGCTCAAGGACATCACCGAAGAGGTCATCGTGTTCGCCCAGGACCTCACCCCTTCGGAAACGGCCCTCATGAACAAGGAGCGGATCCTCGCCTTTGTCACGGACCGCGGCGGCCGCACCTCACACACGGCCATCATGGCGCGGGCCCTGGAGATCCCGGCAATCGTCGGGACGATGAACGCCACCTCGATGGTTAAAAACGGCGACACGGTGATCCTGGATGGGGTCCACGGCCGCATCATCATCGACCCGACGCCTGAAGAAATAGCCGAGTACCGCCAGTACGAGGAAGAATTCGTAGAACTTGAGCTGGAACTGTCCAAGCTGACCAACCTGCCTTCCAAGACCCTTGATTCCGAGGACATATTCATATACGGCAACATCGAGATCCCTGAAGAGATGAAGATCATCAAGGACCACGGCGCCCAGGGGATCGGCCTGTTCCGCTCCGAGTTCCTCTTCATGGACCAGTCGCTTCCGGACGAAGAGAAACAGTTCCAGGAATACAAGCGCGTCGTCGAATATTTCAAACCCCTGCCGGTGACGATCCGTACCATAGACGTGGGCGCAGACAAGGTCTACGCCTACACGGACCATTACAAGGAGCGGAACCCCTTCCTGGGGTGCCGGGCAATACGCTTCAGCCTGGAGAATGAAGACCTGTTCCGTATCCAGCTGCGCGCCATACTCAGGGCGAGTGCCTTCGGAAGC
>CAZZHU010000071.1:0-14888 GCA_964654045.1 uncultured Leptospirales bacterium | reverse complement strand
TAGAGGAATTCAAGCGGGCGAAAAAAATCACCGGGGAGATCATGGATGAGCTCAGGCGGGACAGGATACCATTCGACGAGAAGATCAAGATCGGCCTCATGATCGAGGTCCCCTCCGCCGTGGTGTACGCCGATATCCTGGCCAAATACGCCGATTTCTTCTCCGTCGGCACCAATGACCTGGTGCAGTACCTTCTCGCGGTGGATCGTATCAGCGAAAAGATCGCGTACCTGTATAACCCCCTGAACCTTTCGGTCCTCCGCTTTCTCCGGCAGGTGGCGGATGCGGCCAGTAATAATTCGATCCATCTTTCCATCTGCGGGGAGATGGCCGGGGAGCCCCAGTATACCATGGTACTCCTGGGGCTCGGTTTCCGCCACCTTTCCATGAGCCCCGTGTACATGCACCAGGTGAAAAAGATCATACGCTCGGTATCAATCCGTGAATGCGAAGAGATGGTCAATTCACTTCTCGCCCTTGAAGACACCGAAGACATCGAAAGAGTGGTCCGTAAAAAATTCAAGGAAAAATTCGACCACTCGCAATGAAGCTATACCATGAACTGGCCGAACATTATTTTGCCATTGAGAAGAACCACCGCGACATCAGCAACGACGTGTCGTTTATCTCAGCCCTGATCAAACAAAAAAAGAACCCCGCGCTGCTTGACCTTGGCTGCGGCACCGGCGAGCACCTGTCGCTTCTCGTGAAGCAGGGGATCCGGTGCACGGGAATTGACATAAGCGAGGACATGCTGTCCATGGCCCGGGAACGTTTCCCGGGCAGCATTGAATTCATCCGCTCCAGCATGTCCGATATCGATTACGATAACGCTTTTGACATGGTCATCTCACTTTTCGGGTCCTTCGATTACCTTGTCCACGACGCCGAAATCGAGTCGATGCTCCGGAAGATATACAGGGCCCTCAAACCGGGCGGCATAGGCATCCTCGAGATATGGAACTCACCGCCCATTCAGAAAATCAGGGAAAAGGAAATCGGCCCGGTATCGACGACCAGCCACGGCGGCTCCTCGATACGGCGTGAACGGGGGTTCAAGCTGAGGGACGACCCGTTTAAAACAGTCGTGGAAGTGAACTACCGGTATACCATCGATGGCCGGGAAGGCATGAAGACCGTGCGCGACCGCCATGTAATGAGGTGTTTCACCACCGGCGAAATAACCCGTTTTATCACCGCGGCCGGGTTCACGGTTAAAAACATCTTCGCGAACTTTCTGTCAGATCCCTACAAGGAGAATTCAAACAGGATGGTGGTTCTATTTGAACGTCCCTGACCCCACCCGCGCTCCGCGCACAAAATCCTCACCCCCTCGGTCCCCCTCTCCATCAAATGGAGAGGGGGAAGCAAAAAATATAAACTTTCAAAGGAAACCCTCTCCTTTTTAAGGAGAGGGTGCGCGGAGCGCGGGTGAGGTCTGTGAGGGGGTTAGGGGGTGAGGTCATTTCATCAAATACGACTTATTGATCCACTTCCCCTTGTTGCCGGCGTCCTGAGTTTCGTAATAGAGCCTGTCGGATGCCTCCCTTTCAACTATCTTCGTCCTCCGGTTAACATCCTGCGCCGCCACGGTGCCCGCCTTTTCGGAATCACCGATGAATTGCTTCACTTCTGCCGCCGTCTTCGGCTTGCTGGCGGCACCGGTGCCTGAAGCGGCCACCGCCTCGACAATGCTCGATTTTAAAAGCTTGGGCCACAGCTTCCTGAAAAGTACGCTTGACGCGAAAACTTCGGCGCCGTTTATGGTCCCGTTGATTACGCAGGAATAGCCTATGACATCATTTTTATCCTTCATGATCTTTGCAAGCGCCTTCGCGTATTCCTGCTGCGCCTCCCTGACCTTGCCATGTTCCAGCGTCAGCTGGAGGCTTGATTCCGACCCGCCCTTCACCGGCGTCCCGAGGTTCTTTTCAAGGTCGCTCTGCATTTCGGCCACTTTTGACCACACCCGTGACTGTGACTTGTCCTTCTTGACGCTCATTTTCAGGTCCTTGGAGGCAATCATCTCACGGGACGAACTGAACCTGTCAGAGTTCTCATCCCCGCGCTTCTGCCACCGTCCACTCTCAACGCAGAACGATGACACGGGCATTCTCTTGATTCCCGGAGGCACTATGTAATTGTACTGTATCACCCGGTCCTGCTTTCCTCCCTTGACGATGTCGCCGGACATGATGAAAATGTTGAAATTGGAGCTGTTGGTGATCGTAAGCTGGTTCACGTTCTCGGTCTCGTGGACCGTGGCCTTCTTCATATCCATGGCTTCCTCCAGGGTGAGGAACTTATCCGCGTCCATGGCGTTCTTGCCGTGGATGAGAAAAATTGAAATGTTCTTGTGGGTGTAAGGGCCCGTAACGTTCAGGTTATCGGCCGGCTCCCCGCTGGCGAAAATGCCTACCGATGCCAGTACGCATAATAACGCTGTGCTCAATAAGTTCTTATTTTTCATAAGGGCGGCTCCTTGCTTCTGTTTGTCAGTGAGACAGGGAGGGAATGAAAAAGATCTTATTTTTTTTCATACATTTTGACCTCACCCCCTCAATCCCCCTCTCTCACGGGGAGAGAGGGATGCCGAAAAAATTTCTAATCCGTAGCCCTCTCCCTGTGGGAGAGGGCGCGCCAAAGGCGGGGTGAGGTCAAAAAAAAAGAGTACTTAAAGCTCGGGTACAATCTAAGAGAGATGCATGGATATAATCCGAAAAACAAAAATCGCCGCTTGCGACGGCTGTCTTAAATGTAAAATTGAATATCCCTCCTCTCCATTTCATGGAGAGGGGTTGGGGGTGAGGTCGAAAAAGGAGAGGGGCCGGGGGTGAAGTCTACATCTTCACGGCCGTTTCCGTATCCGTGCCGCCGATCTCTATCTTCCATTCATCAAGAGTTCCCTTCCAGCGGTCGTAGAGTATCCTGGTCTTCTTTTCATCCTTGAAGAACTTTTCCGGGCTCTGGAGGGCCAGGAACAGGACCTCCTCCATCGTGCTGACGGGATGGAAGATCATCTTTTCCTTCACGTAATCCGGTATCTTCTCCAGGTCTTTCTCGTTTTCCTGGGGAATGATAACATGCTTGATATCGGCCCGGTGGGCTGCGAGGATCTTCTCCTTGAGGCCGCCGATGGGGAGCACCTTGCCGCGCAGGGTGATCTCGCCGGTCATGGCCACGTCGCAGTGCACCGGTATCCCCGAAAGGAGCGAGGCCATGACCACCGCCATGGTTATGCCGGCTGACGGGCCGTCCTTGGGTATGGCCCCTTCCGGCACATGGAGGTGGATATCCCTGTTCCGCATGTATTCGTCATTGACATTGAAAAACTGCTGGTTCGCCTTGACATAGGTGAAAGCGGCCTGCGCCGATTCCTGCATGACCTCTCCCAGCTTACCGGTGAGGGTGAGCTTTCCCTTCCCCTTGATGAGGGACGCCTCTATGTTAAGGATATCCCCGCCGACCTCGGTCCAGGCAAGCCCGTTGGCCAGGCCGATTTCGCTCTGAATTTCCTTTATTCCATACTTGAACTTGATGGGGCCGAGGTACTGGTGAAGAATCTCTTCGTTGATGACCCGTTTGTACTCGTTCCCGTTCAGCACCACCTCGCGGGCAACCTTCCTGCACACCTTGGCGATGACCCGCTCAAGGCTCCGGACTCCCGCCTCTCGGGTATAGTGCCGTATGGTGTAGAGCATCGACTCCTCTGAAAATTCAATATTTTCATTCCGAAGCCCGTTCTCCTCGACCTGCTTGGCGAGAAGAAAATTAAGGGCGATATTGAGCTTCTCCGGCTCGGTATAGCTGGATATCTCTATGATCTCCATCCTGTCCATGAGCGGAGCCGGTATTTTGTGCTGCGCGTTGGCCGTGGTTATGAACATGACCTGGCTCAGGTCATAGTTCACTTCCATGTAGTGATCAACGAAGGAATTGTTCTGTTCTGGATCGAGAACCTCCAGCAGCGCCGATGACGGATCTCCGCGGAAATCCATCGACATCTTGTCCACCTCGTCCAGGAGGATGAGGGGATTGACCGACCCGGCCTTTTTCATCAACTGGATGATCCTGCCGGGGAGAGCCCCCACGTAGGTGCGGCGGTGGCCGCGTATCTCGGCCTCGTCGCGCACGCCGCCCAGGGACATCCGCACGAAATTCCGTCCCAGTGCGCGGGCCACGGACCTGCCCAGCGACGTCTTGCCGACGCCCGGAGGGCCGACGAAGCACAGGATTGGTCCCTTCAGCTTTTTCGAGAGGTGCCGTACCGCGATATACTCGACGATCCGCTCCTTCACGTCCTCGAGACCGTAATGGTCCTCGTTGAGAATCTGCATGGCCAGCTCGATGTCGCGGTTGTCCTTCGTCTTCTTGTGCCAGGGCACGTCGCGAAGCCATTCTATATAATTGCGCACGACCGCCGACTCCGCGGACATGGGCGGCATCTTCTCAAGCCGCTTCACCTCCTGCATGGCCTTGGTGCGCGCCTCTTCGCTCATCTTCGTTTCTTCTATGGACTTCTTCAGCTCCTCAATCTCGTCGACCTCGCCGTCTCCCTGGCCGAGTTCCTTCTTGATGACTTTCATCTGCTCGTTCAGGTAGTACTCCTTCTGGGTTTTCTCCATCTGTTTCCGCACCTGGCCCTGGATCTTCTTCTCGATGTACATGACCTCGATTTCGCCGTTGATGAACTCAATCAGCTTCTGTATTCGGTCAGCGGGGTTCCCGATGTCGAGGATCGACTGCTTGTAGGTTATTTTCATTTCCACGTGGGAAGCGATCACGTCCGAGAGGTGCGACAGGTCGTCGATGCTCTCGGCCGAGGTAAAGGCTTCCTTGGGGACCTTTTTATTGAGCTTGACGTATTTCTCGAAGGTTTCAAGAAGAGTTTTTTTGAGCGCCTGCACGTCCGCGCCTCCCTCGACTTCGCGCTCGATGTCCCGTATCGTTACCGATATGGTTTCCTCGCCCGCAATAAAATCTGCCAGGTAGACCCGGGCTATGCCTTCCACCAGGACCTTGATGGTCCCGTCCGGAAGCTTCAATATCTCCGCGATGGTGCCCACTTCGAAGAGATCGTCCTTTCCCGGCACCGAAACATGGGCGTCGCGCTGCGTGGCCAGAACGATCAGGCGGTCGCTCTTCATGGCGTTGTCGAGCGCCTTGACCGATTTTTCTCTCCCGACGAAAAGGGGGATGACCATGTGCGGGAATACTACTACATCTCTAAGGGGCAGCAGGGGGTAACTGGTTGTGAAATCTATCGTCTTTCTCATGGTGACCTTTCATGGGTGGAATGCGCCCCGTTCCCGGAGCGCATTCACACATTGGTAAATTAAATGCATTCGCGATTAATAAGATACAAAAACAAACTGCCCGCTGCAACAGTATCACCCATTTTTCAGGCGGTTTTTTCCTCCTCGCGGTAAACTATTTCCGGGCCCTTGCTCCCGGCAACCATTTCACGCGTGATGATTATTTTCGCGATATTATTCATCGACGGAATGTCGAACATCAAATCCAGCATCAGCTTTTCAAGGACCGCCCTCAGGCCGCGCGCGCCGGATTCCCGGGCCATCGACTGGATGGCGATCTCCTCGATGGCGCCCTCGGAAAACTCGAGGTCTACCTCCTCAAAGGAGAATATCTTCTTGTACTGCTTGGTGAAGGCGTTCATCGGCTCCGTGAGAATCCTGATCAGTGCGTTCCGCGAGAGCTCGTCAAGAACGGCTATGACCGGGAGCCTTCCGACGAATTCCGGTATGAGGCCGTATTTGATCAGGTCCTCGGGGATCAGGTGCCGCAGTTCGTTCTCCCCGGCCTCCTCTTTCCTTGACTTGATGTCGGCGCCGAAACCGAGCAGCTTATTGCCGATCCTCCGCTCCACGATCTTGTCGAGGCCCACGAAGGCGCCGCCGCAGATAAACAGGATATTAGTCGTGTTGATCGATATGAATTCCTGGTGCGGGTGCTTGCGTCCGCCCTGGGGCGGCACGTTGGCGATTGTACCCTCGATTATCTTCAGGAGCGCCTGCTGCACTCCCTCGCCGGACACATCCCTGGTGATGGAGGGATTGTCGGATTTCTTCGATATCTTGTCGATTTCATCGATGTAGACGATGCCGATCTCGGCCTTTTTCACGTCGCCGTCAGCGTTCTGGATCAGCCGCAGAAGTATATTCTCGACGTCCTCGCCGACGTAGCCTGCTTCCGTGAGAGACGTGGCGTCGGCTATGGCAAAAGGCACCTGGAGGATACGGGCCAGGGTCTGCGCCAGGAGCGTCTTCCCGGAACCGGTTGGACCGGCCAGGAGTATATTGCTCTTGTCAAGTTCGACGTCATTCTTTTTTAAATTTTTATTGGAATAGATCCTCTTGTAATGGTTGTATACGGCCACGGAAAGGATTTTCTTTGCCTCGTCCTGGTCTATGACGTACTTGTCGAGGATCTCCTTGATCTCCTTCGGTTTCGGCAGGTTATGGAAATCCTCCTCGAAGGCCTTGGTGCGGTCCTCGGCGACAATCTCATTGCACAGTTCTATGCACTCGTCGCAGATGTATACATCGGGCCCGGCAACCAGTTTTTTAACGATATCCTGGCTCTTGCCGCAAAAGGAACAATTAAGCCGCGCCGATTCTTCCTTCTTTTTTGAAGACATAGGCTCTCCTTTCTATTTACTTCTTTCGATAACTTTATCAATAAGACCGTATTCCACCGCCTCTTGAGGAGACATGAAGTTATCACGGTCGACGTCTTTCTCGACTTTCTCAACGGCCTGCCCCGTGTGCCTGGAATATATCTCGTTCAGCCTTTTCTTGGTTTTGATTATTTCTTTCGCCTGGATCTCGATATCCGACGCCTGCCCCTGAAAGCCGCCCGCCGGCTGGTGTATCATGATCCTGGAGTTGGGCAGCGCGGAACGCTTCCCTTTCGCTCCGGAGGAAAGCAGCAGTGAACCCATGGAAGCCGCCTGCCCGATGCATATGGTCGCCACATCCGGCTTGATATACTGCATGGTATCATATATCGCCAGGCCGGAGGTGACGATGCCGCCGGGGGAGTTGATGTACAGGTAAATGTCCTTATCAGGATCTTCCGCTTCCAGGAACAGCATCTGGGCTATGACAAGGCTCGATATATGGTCGTCAATACCTTCGCCGAGAAAAATAATCCTATCTTTCAACAATCGCGAATATATGTCATAGGACCGCTCGCCGCGGCTTGTTTGCTCTATTACAAAGGGAACCAGACTCATGTTGTTAACACCTCTAATTTTTTTCATTATGCCCGTTTTTTAATCAGGGCATAAAGGCTTATCAGAATATATACAATTAATGATTTAGAATCCACTAAATCGTTACAATTTTTCGCTATTTTAATATTAATAGTTTCGGCAGAACGATTGGATTCCAAGTACCCATTTTTATATAATAGTACACATCCAGTTATTAAAGATATATTAAAATGAGACATATATCAAGTAATTAATCTTCTACTTACCTTAAAAACACCGTCCACTCGGTTTTTTAAATGATTTCCCTTTTAAAATTGTTATCGCCAGGAGTGCCCTCATTAATATCAAAAAAACTCTTCGCCAGTCAATCCCGGTAGCCCCCGGTCCCCCCGAGGGGGCATATGTTAATTGAACTGAAGATAAAAATTCGATTACTGTAATAATTTGACTTGATACGCAAGTTGCCTTTGTAGTTATCAGCCAATACTTTTAAAAAAATTAATAACTTGCCGTATACAATCGTTTGAATTCATTCGATGAAATCTTACTGCGTGCCCCCTCAGGGGGACAGGGGGGCATCAAGATCGCATCGCTACGTTTCTTAATAAGGTCAGCCCGGAAACTATTTATCTCCTGCCCCTGGTCCGCGCGAATTCTTCGAAGGATATCGCTTTCAGCTTTTTAATCTTGGCGTTATCGTATATGAGCTCCATGGCGCCGTCAAGGAGAAGCTCCATCTCGATACTTTCGCGGGTATCGTTTTCAGTAATGATTTTCTCGATCTCTTCGACGGTCTTGTTGTTGCGCTTTGCGATGTTTTCCACTACTTCTTTGTAACGATTTTCGTCGACCTTCATCTCTTCCTTCTTGGCAATTTCAGAAAGGGCAAGGGTTGTTTTAATAGTCTGGGCCCCTTCCTCATGGAGCTTGTTCCTGAAGGCATCAGGTTCAATGCCCATTATGGAAGCGAATTCATCCAGGTTATCGGAATAGTAGCCCACGCTTTCGCAGGTTCTCTTGAAGAGACGGCTCATTTCATTCTGTATCATCGATTCGGGGATGTCGTACTTGCTGTCCTCGACAATCTGCTTGAGGATCTGGGCCTTCGCGTCACCCTTCGTTTTTTCAGCAATGTATTTCTCAAGGTATTCCCTGGTTTTCGCCTGGTACTGTTCAATTGTTTCATAGCCCATTTTTTTTGCGAACTCCTCGTCAAGGGCCGGCAATTCCATTGAGCTAATCTCGGAGACAACGACATGGTACTTGACTTTCTGCCCGGCCAGGTCAGAAAGGTAATAGTCCTTGGGATACTTGACGTCGACTTCCTTTTCCTCGTTCACCTTCATGCCGGTGATATATTTATCCAGGGCCGATTCGTCCTTGCTCCTTCCGACGACGATCTGATATTCCTTGGATTCAACGTTCTCGCGCTCGGACGCGGCCACGTCATCGACGCGCTTCACCTGTATCTTGACCAGGTCGCCGTTCTGCACCTGGGCGCCCTCTTCCTTTTTATCGATTTTCGCCAGGCGCTCCCGCATGGCGGTAACCTCTGCCTGGACATCATCATCAGCCAATTCGCAGACCTGTTCGTCCGCGGACAACCCCTTGTATTTTCCAAGCTCAATGGTGGGAGGAACCTCGAATATGGCCTTGAAGGAAAAAGTCTCCTGCCGCGAAATTTTATCAAATTCATAGCGGGGATAGGCGATCGGGGTGTATTGCTTCTCCTGCACGGCCTCAAGGAACATCGACTTCAACAGGTTTTCAGCCACCTCCTGGTCGGCCTCTTTCTGGAACCTGGCTTCAACCATGTTCAGGGGGGCCTTCCCCTTCCTGAATCCGTCGATCTTCACATGGTTTTTAAACTTGTCGAAAACCGCCTTGTATTCCAGTTCGACTTTTTCAACCGGCACATCAATCTGCAGTTCCATTGTCGCGTTTTCCAGTTTTTTCTCGCTAATGTTCAGCATGAGGTTCCTCTTGCGTATATCATTGTAGTATTATATTCTTCAGACTAAAGCCGCATAATCCGGCAGGAATGTATCAAATATTTAACCGTTGACCTTTAGGTCAAACATTTTTTTACACTTTGTCCAGATTGTATACTCCGAAAAAATCGAGGCGTGTTACATCGGCAACCGTAATAATAAAAGAGCCACCCATAATTCTGAATTATTACGGGTGGCTCTTGCTGAGCGGGAAACGGGATTTGAACCCGCGACCTCAACCTTGGCAAGGTTGCACTCTACCACTGAGTTATTCCCGCATAATTGCGAGCGAAGGGAATCGAACCCCCACGCCTTTCGGCACTAGATCCTAAGTCTAGCGTGTCTGCCAGTTCCACCACGCTCGCGCAGAATCTATGGCAATATTGGTTCGACCCTTATAAATTACAAGTTTTTTTTATTTGTGGCAGCCGGGTCCGAGACAGGCAGGAGCCTTCTCAAGGGCCTTGACATTCTGTCCTTTTTTCTTGGCGATTTTATTCGCGGTATGGCAATACGCGCAATTAACGTTTTTGCCGTCTTTTTTCTTACCCGCATGCTGCTTGTTGATCTTCGGGTTCGCTATTACGTTAGAAACAGCAAATGCCATAACCATAGCCATTACAACTGAAAACAGGTAGAATTTTCTCATTGAATTCTCCTTGAATAAATTATATCGGATAATTTAATGTAAAATACTGACAATGCCTTTTAGCGTCAATAAAATTTTTGATAAGAAAAATAATAAATTTATCGTCGCCCCCGTCCCTCGAAGGGGGCGCGTGAGAAATTTTTATACAGACAAATTAACTAAATAAAAAGAAACAACTCTTGATAAGTATATTTGTTTTGGTTGTATTATAAAAGTTTTCCCAATTTATTATCAATGATAACAAGAAAAATAGTATTCATCACGCCCCCTCAGGGGGTCGGTGGGCCACAGGATGATAAAAGATACTCAACGCTTTTTGATACGGGGAGAGTGTGTTTACGGGGGCGTAACCAATGAAATTACAAATTTTATACGAAGACAACCACCTCCTAGCGGTAGAAAAAGAAGCCGGCATCCTTTCACAGGGGGACTCAAGCGGCGCCCCCTCCCTCCTTGAAATGGTTAAGGATTATCTTAAAGAGAAATACAAAAAACCGGGAAAGGTCTTTCTCGGCCTGGTGCACCGGCTGGACAGGCCGGTTTCCGGAATCATGGTCTTTGCCAGGACATCCAAGGCCGCGGAACGGCTCCACCGGGAATTCGCTGCCCGCGGCGTTATTAAAATATACGCGGCCCTGGTGGAAAAAAAGACGGCCCTTCCGGATAATGAATGGGTCGAATGCGAAGATCTGCTCGTCGGGAAACGGGGCCACTCGGAAAAAGCCGGCAGCCGCAGCAGGAACGTTAAAACCGCGATCCTGCGATACCGGGCGATTGCGTCAAACGACAGATATGCCCTGCTCCTGGTCCATCTCCGGACAGGCAGGAAACACCAGATCAGGGCCCAACTCTCGATGCGGGGAATGCCCATCCCGGGGGATGCTACCTATGGCTCCACGGAACATCTCCCTGACGGATCGATCTGCCTCCACGCAATCTACCTGAGTTTCTCGCACCCCACAAAGGGAGAGAGGATCGAATTATTATCCACGATGCCCGGGCGGATTGTGGAGAGGATTGATATCGATGACGGTATACGGGAAAAAATAATGTCTCTATGCAAAGGCGTTGCTGCTCATGCCTGATTATTTACCGCAAACAGCCGCCTTTATCACAGTGACGTGAAAATAATCCATATCAAAATACCGGGCCGCTGTCCCGGTAATTAATGCAACCAGGCAGGCCGGAAGGGCCGTGACGCAGATGATGATTTTAATTTTTTTAATCATCATGCGATATACCCTCTCAAGCCCCCTAAATCCCCCAAAGGGGGACTTGTGTAACCATTGATTCAGAAAGCCCCCCTCCGGGGCGGGGGGATTGGGGGGCCTTAACGGGACTTCAGCACCAGCACATCCCTGTACTGCTCTTCCACCGCCTTCTTTCCGAACGGCAGCGGCCGGTTTTTCCCGTCAAGCCAGTAGGGCAACATGTCGTCATAATGATCGCTCGAGGGATTGCCCGACTGTCCATGGGTACAGATGAGCTGCGCCGGCTCTTTCAACCCGAAGTCGACGACCAGTCGCATTGCCGGTATCACGACGACATTGAAATCGGAGCCCCATGTCGGCAAAGCCACGTTCACCGTATGGCCGTCACCGCCGGCCGGATAGGGGCCGCGGTTGAAGAAGCCGTGCAGGACGGGGATCTTTTTCGTGAAGTCATGCCGCCAGTGATACGTGTGAAGCGTTCCCCACCGCCACTTTCTCCTGGCGCTGCCCATCCGGTCCTCGCACAGGACGATAGCGTCGCTCAGGGACTCGGCAATCACCCGCCACTTGGTCTCCCTTACCTTCGTGCCCCTGTTATCCCAGAAAGGGGAATCCTCGCGGCCCAGGAGATGGTCCTGAAGGGCTGAATATGACAGACCGGAGGCGTCCTGGAACGATTCCCAGGCGATGCTCTCATCCGGGCCCAGCTCGTCAAGGAAGATGCGGCGCGTCACCGCGTGCATGAAGGCGCCCATCACCGCGGCCGGGGCCGATTCCTCATCAATGACCGTGTTGAACCGCTCCGGCTTCAGGAACTCCAGGGCCTCCCTGACGTTACCCGCCTTTTCTTCGCCGAGGCCGCTGACCGCGGCGCGCAGCTTCTTGGCGGATTCTCCCCTGAAGAGCAGGTCCTGGACCTTCTTCGCCATGAGGGAATAGCGGTCGAACTGGAGCTTCATCATATCCGCGGCGGTGGCATTTTTTATCGGCCCCAGGACCTGGTAGAGCCGCTCCGCCCGCTCCGGATTGTACCAGCTGGAGGTCATGATGAGGGGAAACTTTTTATCCACGGTCCTGTTGTTGGCGGTGGCGATAAATCCCTGCGCCGGGTTCTCCGCGTGCGGGTTCGCTTCCGCGGCGGTGAAGCTGTCCCAGTCGTAATCGCCGGTCCAGCCGGGCGACGGGAGCTGCCCGGTCCCCTTCCTCCTCTTCGGGAACCTTCCGGATACCTGCCACCCGATATTGCCAGCGTCGCCGTAGACGATATTGAGGTATATGCTTTCCATTTCAAGGACGGCCTTCCGCGCGTCCTCCATGTTCCGCGCCCTGCAGAGGCCGAGAAAGGCGTTCAAGGTGCGCGGCAGATCCCCGATCCCCCAGGAAAGGGCCAGGCCGAAATCGGTCTTTACCGGCAGGGGCTGCACGGGCAGCTCCGGAGGCATGGTTATGGCCGACAGGGCGTCGTTAAGGATCGGTCCGTGAGAAGTGAACCTGATTCTTTTCGTTATGGTCGCGCCGTTCCGGATCCTGAATTTCTCTTCCTTTACTCTCGCGGGGACCCACTGTCCCTTGTACAGGTAATGGGGGGCGCCGTCTATTTCCTTCATCTGTTCCACGAAGATATCCTGGTTGTCCGCCATCACCATGGTGGCCCCCCAGGCGATGCTGCCGTTGAAGCCGAGATTGACCATGGGCATTCCCGGAGCGGAGATGCCGGCGGACTCGAAGCCGGGGCATTTCTGATGCAGCATGAGCCACGCGTTGGGCATCATCAGGGCCAGGTGCGTGTCGTTGCAGATGATGGACCTGCCGTATTTCGTCCGGGCCCCTGCCAGGGCCCAGTTGTTCGAAGCGGGGACGCCGGTGGAGAGCATGTCCCGGAGAGCGTCGCGCACGTCATTCCAGTTACCGGCGATCCCGTTAAGGGCGCGATGGCTGACCTCCGAAAGCTTCTTCGCCTCCTCGAAGGGAAGTTCATCGCCGGGATATACCGGCACCAGGTATGCCGCCTTCTCGTACCCCACCCGCGCCGCAAGGTTCAGGAAATCAAGCTCCTCGATAAAATTGTAGGAGAGGTTAAGGCCCATCATCGCGGCAACCAGCATTGAATCCCTGGGCTCCCAGGGCTCCGGACGGTAGTTGACGAGAATGAATTCAGCCGGCAGGCTCGCATGGGAGCCGACATAGGCGTTGACGCCGCGCGAATAGCTTTCAAGGATCCGCAACAGCGCGGGGTCAATTTTCTTCAACGCCTCATCAACGATGTCCCCGGCGCCAAGGGACCTCATGAACAGGTCGGTCTTCATCCCCTCGGCGCCTATAATCTCGGAAAGCCTTCCCGCCATGGCCATTTTCAATACCGTCATCTGCCAGAGGCGGTCCGAGGCGGTTACATACCCGGTGGCGAAAAAAAGGTCGTCCTCGTTCTTCGCCTCTATGTACGGCACGCCCAGTTCGTCCCGGCGTATGGTGACGCTGTCCGTGAGCCCTTTCACAATGAGAGACCCCTCGGGATCATCCACGGACTTTTTAAATTGCTGTTTCAGGTGATACCCGAAAGAGAATAGAGCGGTTATTATTATGATCAGCGTGATAAACACGGCCTTGGCGGTTTTCATTTGGCAGCTCCGTGGTCCATGAATCGTTCCATATGGAAAAGCTTTCACAACGACCGTAATAAATCAAGATAATTATTGGCACCTGTTCCCCGCGCAGCCCCGGGGAAAACCGGTAAAAATATGCCGCAGCCCGCCAGCCCGGACCGGGGAACACCGTAAAACAGGCTTGACAAAATGGAAACATCATGTATTGAACTGAAGTGCCTGGCAGGTGTTCCAGCCAGGGCGGACGGCGGGCCAGGCCCGGCGGCCACGGCTGAATGCCCTATACGACAAGGATGGAGACAGGTCACGATGGCCATAGATGAATTTGACTCATTGTTCGAAGATGAACCGGTAGACAATAAAAAAAGCAAAGAGGCGGACGATCTTTTTACGTTTGACGAACCGGTGCCCCCAAAACCGGCCGCAAAGGCACCGGCCGGGCCGGCGCAGCAGGCGCGAAAAAGCCCGTTGGAGGATGAACCGGAATCGCGGCAGCTCCCTCCCCAGCAAAAAAGGCGCTCCTCCGAGGATTTCCAGCCCGACATGGACGCCCTGGTCATAACCGCGCAGTCGCCGCTCATTATCGAAGGCATGAAGTGCCTCACCGTGGGGGACTTCACCGCGAACACCCCTCAGATATACGCCGAGGCGATGAAAGGCGTTGAGGTCTTCATGAAAATTCTGGAACGGAACCCGAACAATTACAACAAGCTTTCGATAGTCATCAATTCGGACCCCGACTGCAAGGAGATCGAGAACGTCGCCTTCCGGCTTTACAAGACCAAGAACCGCGTCATGCCCGAATCGGACAACCAGAGGCTCAATGCGTACGAGATGCTCCGGAACCGCCTGAAGATCGGTTACAACAAGGCCCTCCTCAGCACATCGATGCTGTCCATAAAAAAATATTTCCTCCTTTCAGGCACGCTGGACCAGGAAAAGATAACCCAGATGGTGCTGAACAACAACAAGGAGCTCAAGAGCGACGTCGTCAAATACATCCAGCACCTGAACATAGCCGTCCAGCTCATGAAAATCGGCGATTACGAGATCACCCGGGGCCTCCGCGGGAGGGACCTCAACACCTTCGTCATCAGGGCCAGCCAGCTCCTCGCGTACTATTATCTCGCCGTCGGCGACGGGAAGGCCGAGGAATACTACCGCCGCTTCAGCAACATGGAAGACGGCATCATCAAGGTG
>CAZZHU010000070.1:0-20826 GCA_964654045.1 uncultured Leptospirales bacterium | reverse complement strand
GGCGACTTCGAGATAATCGGGGAGAAGAAGGAGCGGCACGGCGAAGACGTCACCACCACGGACGAGATCGACCTGAAGAAGCGCGAGGACGAGTCGTTCTACCGGCGCCTCCTCTCGACCACGAAACGCAAGACGAAGGAGCTTCCCATCCTGAAGGTGAGCTACGATTTCACCAAGCTCCCGGACGAGATCGGCCTCTCCCGCGAAAAGAACATCATCGAGTACGCCTTCTACAAGTACAAGCCGATGCTGGAAAAGGCGAACGAGTACATCAAGAAGCGCAAGGTGCGCGATGCCATCAACTACTACAAGGTGGTCATGTCGCAGAACATACCGCCGGAATTCAAGTCGATGATCCGGAAGAACCTGAACGACCTCACGGAGTACCTGGAGAAGTATTTGTCGGGGGATTGAGGGGGAATTGTATTTATGAATTAAACAATAATTGCCCGGGTATCCGGGCAATTACTTTATTGTAATTAATCAAAAAAATGATCGCGAAAGGAGCCTATGAAGAACAGAATAATCTGGATTGATACTCTGAAATGCATCGGAATATTTTTTGTCGTATTAGCCCACAATACCGTGTCCCAGAAAAACATGGATAATCTCTCAAATTGGATTTACTCTTTTCATATGCCGCTTTTCTTCTTTATATCTGGCTTTCTGTTTAACCCTGAAAAATATGGTGGCCTTAAAAATATTATAATGCGTAAAGCCAGGACATTGTTAGTACCCTATTTTATTTTTTCACTCATAACATATCTTTTTTGGATTTTCATTCTTCGAAGATTTGGAGAAGCGTCCAAACTGGATATTACATGGTGGAAACCCCTGGTGGGAACATTATATGGCAATGGTTTTGATAACTGGCTTGCTCATAATACTGTATTGTGGTTTCTTGTATGTCTGTTTGTGATTGAAATATCATTCTTTATTCTGTCAAGAATAGAGAATAGAATAAATCTTGCGATTGCATTGATTCTTTGCGGACTAATCGGAGCACTGGACAGCCTCTATATGCCAATACGCTTACCATGGGGAATTGATATTGCCCTGACAGGTATGGTTTTTTACGGCATTGGCTTTCTTATCCAGAATAAATTAGAAAAACTCATAGAGAAACGAATCATTACCGGAATAAGTTTAATCCTGTTCGGTGTGATAAGTATTATATTATCACACCTTAATGGAAGGATTGACATGAACGGCAATAATTATGGGAATTTCTTTTATTTTTATGCAGCATCTTTGTCAGGAATTTTAACTCTTATTTGTCTCAGTAAATTGATAGGATATAATCGTATTATGTGTTATATAGGAGAAAATACCATCATAATACTGGTTCTACATAATATTTCTCATTCAATAATTAATGGTATCCTAAAATTTGCTTTACATATTCCTGTAAAATCATATGAACACATGTTGGGTTATTTGATAGGCATAACACTGCTCCAGATAGCACTTATTGTCCCCGCCATTTATATAATAAATCATTTTATGCCATTTCTTATAGGGAGGAAAAAAGAGTTAGCAACTTGATGATATTTTGTTAATAATAGACATTAAAAAATGCAAATGCTTATAAAAATAATGTAATGTTCAGAAAAAATCTGTTTAACTTTACGTAGTAACTAGAAAAGCATCTGACCTGGGATTGAGGGGGACTGGGTATAGAACCATCCCTTACCGACCGGGTACCAACTCCGTTTCAACTCCCATCTTTTAGCACTCTCCCCGCCTGGTGGCCAAGGGATTTATACTTCCATGAATTGAAGAGTGTCGTACACAACCAACCTCGACAAGGTGGTCATATCCCAGAACATACCGCCGGAATTCAAGTCGATGATACGGAAGAACCTGATGAGCTCACGGAGTATTATTAGCGAATTTGACATCTCATTTTTTTCTCGTTTCGTTTATTAGCTATTGATAATCGGTTGTTTTGCTGCGGAAGGTCCATCCTGGACCATCCTCGCATCACGCAAAACATCCATGTTTTGCTCGTTTTCGAGTAAATCTAAGCAATATATCGTTTATCACGTCGAAAAAATGAGATATCAAATTCGTTGCAATTTGTTAGATAAAAAAAACGCCTGACTCAAGTTATTACTTTTTTTAATTACACGGTGCACTACACAGGCATGAATTCGCTTTATACCGCATAGGGAAAAACACGCAGGCTAATCAATAATATCACTCTTTTAAAAATACGTCCCGGGCGGCGGCTTCGCCGTTTGAGCTGGTGGTGAGGTCTTTGCGATCCCCGTTTTTCCAGAAACAGGCCGTTGAATGGTTCACAGAAGAATCGGCGTTATGATAACCGGTTATATATATGTCAGGACCGCCTTGCGTAATTCCGTAGGCAAATGAGATTCCGCTGCCGCTCAAAGAGTTTCCTGTCGCAGTCATCGTCGTTGTTCCGGTAATCTGCCAGTAACAAGCATTAGCGGTTGCTAATGGGAAGTTCGAAGCGGGACGCTGTCCAACAATATAACGACTGCCGGAAACATTTAAAGATGATGAAACAACAGAAGAGTTACTTATAGCGGCCATATTATACGGTAATTCATCCAATACGGAAACAGCTGGAGTACTTACAGGCGGATTACTGAAGTAGCAAAACCAAGCCTGGGTGTTACTGCCAGAATAGGGATACCAGCCGCCGATGTAGATATTACTATTATAAAGCATTATGGTCCTGGCGTAATTGGGGATTCCGTTATAAACGATATTTTGAGTATCGTTATTCCCCACAATAGTCCAATACGAAGTCCTACTATAGGAATCAGATAACGAATTTCCGGCAACATATATCGTACTTCCTGATTTGGTCATTTCATAGGCCTGAAATCCCCCCGCCCCGCCGGTGAGTGTCGTCCTTGTAATCATATATGGATCGTACAGATCCACCTTCCAATAAGACGCGTCCCTGGCTCCGCTGACATCGTATGTACCGGAAATATACAAATAGTCATTAAGTATCAGGGAATCGACGACTGAATCATCACCGACTGTGTCTAATTCAACCGGTGCAGGCGCGGTTGTGTCGCCATCGCTTATTTTCCAGTAACAGGCATTGCCGTTGTATGTGCCGGCCACATATACCGTGCTGCCGGAAAGCGAAACACTGACCGCCTTTGAATCATAGGCACCTGAGTCAAGGTTGATCCTTAGCTTATCCGGATCGGTGATGTCCGGATCGGTGATGTCCCAGAGACAGGCGACGGTATTCGAGCCATTGTAGTAATATCCGGCCGCATAGGTGCCAGCCAAAAGGAATTCAGACGAATTGGCGAGAGTCACCTTGTAGACTTTTGTCGAGTCATCTTCAGCCGTTACCGTATATACCACGTCCGAACCGCTGAAGTTATTCGATGTGCCGGAAGAAGGGCTTACTGTCGCGCCGGTGGAAACCTCAATTGTCGGGGTAAGCGCGCTTTTATCCGCCCAATTGGGCACGGTGACATGTATTGTATTATTTTCCAGGTCCCCGCTCTCAGTAATGGTACCGTCTCTGCCGCATATAGTAAATTTGGTAATATCCTTGCTGCTGCTGCATACCGCTGTAACCGTTACCGTATATTTCTTATAGGAACCATCGCAGGCCTCAACGAAAAAGTCCCTTGCAGTATCAAATTCAACAGACGTTACATCACTCATCAGTTCACCACCGGTTTCACTGTCGATGGTGACCTTTTTACCTGTAATTGTAAAAGTAGGCACAAGACTTGATATGCTGGTTCCGCAGGGAACAGTAACATTAATGGTCCCGTTATTTTCATCAACCGGGGTGATGGTAACCGATTCTCCCGCAATGCCAAAAGAAAAAGACGTAATGTTTCTATTGCTGTCGGTTGAAAGAGTTATCGTGACGGTATAGTTCTCCGTGGTTCCATCAGCCGCCGTTACTTTATATGTTTTAGTCAGGCTTGAACTAAAATCGGCCACGGTTACTCCACTCGTCTGTTCCACATCTTCAACAGTTACCTTCTCGCCATCGGTGGTGAATTCCGGCTTCAGGGTGGAAAGATTGGTACTGCAATGAAGGATCAGGGTAATATTAAATCCATCAATTAAAGCGGTGATACCGCCAATGGAAAATGCCGATATGGACTTGGCGCTATTCTTAGCAATAGTTACGGTAACAGTATAATCCTGAGGATTGCCATTGCAGTCGTAAACGACATAGGTTACAGGAATATTAAAATCGTTTGTATTTATCCCGCTATACTGTTTTACGCCTCCGATCTCAACCTTTTGCCCGGTGATTGAAAACTTAGCTTTCAAGGAACTCAACACCGATGTGCTGGTGCCGTATAGAAGCTTGACGTTGATCGTATGATTTGTATTATCTATATCACCAATTGCTTCTTTATCACTGTCATATAAAATTGAAAAATTATTGAATTCTTTTGAGGAATCGACGGCGTTCTTCGCCGTAACCAGATAGGTATTTGTTGCACCGCTGCTCGAATACACTGTATAAGTAACGGAACTTGAAAAATTGTTCAGCGATACGCCACTGGTCTGGTCAGTACTGCCTGCGACAACCCGAGAACCAGTAAAGGTAAAGCTGGCCGCCTGGCTTGATAAATCAGTATCGCATGAAACGGTTACCGTTATATCAGTACCATTTATTGTCGCAGGTACACCTGCCAAAGCAAAAGAATTGATACTGGGACTTGCCGAACCTCCCCCAAACAAACTGAAAAACGGCAGGCTCAGGATCGTTCCCCTGTCGACTTTACAAGCCACGGGCATGAGAGAGGTTATGATAATTGCGGCGATAATAAAACGTTTCATGATATTTATAATTGCTTAATAGATTCTCTATTGATATAATTAAAAAACAACATCAACAGGATACAGATTCGAAATGATTCGAATACAACAACCACACCTTTTCGATCAGGTACAATGGTAAAAGGTTGAAAACACGTCCACTATTTATTTATATTTCCGCGAAAGAATATTATTACCCTAAACGAAAAATAAAATACTTCGCGTTAAGTGTCAAGTATTTATATAATACTCATGTATATTGTATACACGGTTATTGGCAAAATGAGGCTTTATTGATTTGATTGACAAAATATCTGGCAGGTATTAATAAAAAAAATTATTGGAATTGCCGCGGGATTATTATCTCGCGCCAGGGCAGATAGTTATCGGTTGTCATCCGAATGTTTGGCCGGGTTAAAAATACCCTATTCAGAATACAATAGACGCGCAATTCGTAAGTGATTAATGGGGTCTGAGGGGCGAAGCCCCTTAAAAATCCACCCCGTGGCCTCCGGCGGGGGCGAGACGCCGGTTTCGCAAAAGGTGCAATAATTATGTATTGACTGATAAGACTATATTTGGTATTATATTTAGACCATGGATTACCGGGGTTCATATGAAAATTAAAGAAGACATCAGGCCAATCTCATATGTCAAGGCGCATGCGGCGGATATGCTTTCACAAGTCAATAAAACGCATCGGCCTGTATTTGTGACACAAAATGGTGAAGCAAAGGCCGTATTGATTGATTCGGAAAGCTATGAAAACATGAAAAACGCGATCGGCCTGCTAAAAGTCATATCCCAAGGCGAAAAAGATATCAGGAATAGCGATTGTATCGATCAAAAGGAAGTATTTTCACGAATTGAAAATAAATTAAGAAAAAGCAAATAACATATGCCCCGATCAACGCATACAGTACCCTGGACAGAAACCGCTTATACTGATTTGGAGAGCATTATTGAATATATTTCTATCGACAATATGGATAATGCCTTACATATTCTACATAAAATAAAAGAAAAAGCAGAAACCCTGTATTCCTTTCCCGATCGCGGAAGAATTGTTCCCGAATTAAAGTTTCATAATATTGAAAGTTATCGCGAATTGATTCTTGATCCATGGAGGATACTCTATAAAATTGAAAAAGACACGGAATATGTAATGTCTGTAATAGATGGAAGAAGGAATATGGAAGATATACTATTGGAAAGATTATTAAAATGAAATGTTATGCGAGTATCCATAGAGAGCGATCAGAATGAATAAGATAAATTCAATAATATTTTTTTTATGCATAATTCTATTTACGGGCTGCAATAAACATATTATGGAAAATTACACGATTACTAACTAT
This sequence comes from uncultured Leptospirales bacterium, assembly GCA_964654045.1. Classification (GTDB taxonomy): domain Bacteria; phylum Spirochaetota; class UBA4802; order UBA4802; family UBA5550; genus RBG-16-49-21. The sequence goes on along the minus strand of CAZZHU010000070.1, from coordinate 14,680 downwards.
AAGATCGATTCCCCGGTCCCCTTCTCCTTTACCATTTATAGGCATAATAACAACTCCGATGATAATACAATACTTTACTATTTGCATGGACGCGGCGGCAACGATAGAACATGGCTGCGATCACATGGGGACATGATGTATTACTGGGAAAAAAACAGAAAGCGGATGCCGATTGTTATCGGTATTTCCCTGGGCGAGCGTTGGGTGCTGGTGCCGAAAAATAGAAGTGAAAAGAGCGGGTTGCTTGAATACTTTCTTGGGACTGTCATGCCGCGGGTGGAGGAAACAGCCGGGCACGATGTCAAAAGGCGCTACATCATGGGCATTTCAATGGGCGCCCACAACGCGGCGCAGCTCGTGTTCCGCCATCCGGAGATGTTTCAAAAAGCGGCTATCATTTCGCCTTCAATTTACCCGTGTTCAATTCATTCGGATGACGAAACGATCAATCGGTTCTGCTTGAAAGCCAGGGAGAGCAATTCAGGATTCAGGACCCTGGTCAATTATTATGTATTCAGGAAAGACACGATCGGCAATAATATAAAAATGATGATCAACGCTCAGCGGGAGCATACTCCCGACCAGGCCAGCTGGGAAAAGGCAAATATTGTCGGCAACATGAAAATGCCTCCGGAAGAAAACATCCCTTCGATATATATTTCGTGTGGTAATAAAGACGAGCTTGGTTTCAATTACGGGTCCGGCGAGCTTGCCGAAAAAGCCCGTTCTCTTTCCTATCCCGTGAAACTGAGCATCCTGAAAGGCGGCCATTCGGTTATGGACAAGAAAGAGATCGCGGATTTTCTTATAAGCGATCAGGCCCGCCTCAAGGAATCCCACCGGTAATACCGGTAATTGATGTTACGCCCCTTTACGGCAACGGCCCCGACATATTCCGGGGAAGAAATAATTTCCTTCAATGACCAGGACGACACATCATCATTATCGTCACACAGCAGAGACGCGTCATCACCGGGACCGACGGTGACGCTGAAGCTGTCAAGGGGATAGGACAATCCTTTGCCATGGGCCTTGATGTACGCCTCCTTACGTGTCCAGCAGGTGAAAAAGGCCCTCTTTTTTTCATCAGGCGACAGCCGTTTAAAATACTCCTGCTCAATCCCGGAGAAATTCTGGCGGATCAAGGCATCTATCGATTCCATTTCCTTTATCAGCTCAACATCAATTCCTATGTCCCTGTTACTGGTTATACCGCAAATAATTACATCACCGGCATGGGAGAGATTAAATGTTATGTTGTCAGCATTGTCTTTTCTATCAATAAATGGTTTTCCGTATTCATTATTATTAAAAGCTATTGCCCGGGGATTTATCGCCAGGTAGCGGCCCAGGATGTCCCTGAGGGCCACACGTGATAGTATACATGTATCGCGGTCTTTCTCGTAAACAAACCGTGTTGTCCGTGAAGATTCTTCATGATTCAACAATGACTTGAACAGAGGTATTTCTTTTTTCAGTAATGAAACCGATGTCATCCAGATATGGACTTCATCATCGCTGCATGACAGGTTTGCCGGTGGGGTATCCCAAAGAATCGTTTCCATGAAGATATCAGTTGAATAATATTAAATTTTCTACAAGTCGATAAGTAATGCGCCAGGGGCGAACCGGTTTCAGTTTGATTTCCACTCTTTAATATTGGACATGGCCTTCTCGATGCATTCCGCCAGGGTCTTTCCGCAGATTTCACCGTATGTAGTCAGCCTGGTCGTGTGGTCGCCGGGGATCACTTTAATGGTCACATTCCTGAAAAACCTGGTGCTCCACCCGAGGTTGGGCTTGTATCTGTTCCATTCTTCATTGATAATCAATGCCGCTTCGCCATTATATGACCGGGGCCTGTACTTGATCAGCTTTTTCGCGTAAATGGTGCTGCCCCGGTGTACCCTGCTCAGGTTCCTGTCATCCCCCGTTACAGGAAGATACACTTTTCGGTAGAATGCCAGTAATCCGGGAGTTTCCTTTAACAGCCCGCGGATGTATGAAATCTTCTTGTCCTTCAATCCCTGCAGCACGGCCCTGATCTTGCTGAACAGCTTATGCCTGATATCCAGTATTTTGTATTTCTCCTCGGAAAATATATCGGGTTTGTACGTGTCCAGCAATATCAGAAGCGCCACCTCGTCCCCGTTTGCGATCAATTGACGGGCCAGTTCATAGGCCACGATGCCGCCAAGGCATTCACCCCCGATTATATACGGCCCCTTCGGCTGCACCCGTTTTATCTCCGCGACGTATTCTTTCGCCATACCGCCGACATCGGCATGAAACTTTTCATTTAAGAATATCCCCCGGGGCCTGAAACCGTACACCGGCCTGTTGTCGCGGAAATACACGATAAGGTTGTTGAAATAATGCAGGAAATCCTCTTCATAGGTGGTCTCCAGCTTGTAATAGAACTGGTTGTACACGCCGGCAATCAGGAAGAAGGGGGTTTTCTCGCCGATCGGCTGCGCCGGAAACAGCAGCGGGATCTGTTCATACCTGCCGGAATTGATCGTCCTGGCGAGGCCGGCAACCGTCGGGTTGGCAAACAGATCGCGGAGCTTGAAGCTAAAATCCATTTCCCCGTTCAGCCGGTGGATTAGCTTCGTCGCCAGCAGCGAATGGCCGCCCAGTTCGAAGAAATTGTCGTATATCCCGATCCGTTCCCTGCCCAGGACCTGCTGCCAGATGGCGGCAATTTTTTTCTGCTTTTCATTTTCCGGGGGATAGTACCTGTCAATAGTATCGATCGACTGGATGTCAATCTGGGGCAGCGCCTTCCTGTCGATTTTACCGTTGGGAGTAAGGGGAAACCGCTCCATGACATAAAAATGGCCGGGCAGCATGTAATCGGGCAATTTTTTCCCGATATAATTTTTCACATCTGATTCATGATAGTTCTCATCGACCCTGACATAGGCGACAATCCTTTTATCGGTTTCGCCGAATTCGATGATTTTACACACGACCTGCCTGATCGACGGATGGCCGCCGATGACCGTTTCAATATCCTCCAGCTCGATCCGGTATCCCCGCAGCTTGACCTGAAAATCCATGCGCCCCAGGTATTCGACATTTCCATCGTCCAAATACCGCACCATGTCGCCGGTCTTATAAATCCGGGAACCCGGAAAACTCGTGAAGGGATTGGGGATAAACCGCTTTTTCGTAAGCTCATCCCTGTTGAGATATCCTTCAGCAAGGCCGTCGCCGCCGATATGGAGCTCCCCGGCTATACCCGGCGGCGCCAGGTCCAGGTTTTTGTCGAGAACATAGAATTGCGTGTTGGCGATGGGCTTCCCGATCAGCGGCTTCAGGTTTTCCATGGTCAGGGGATACAGGGAAGACCATATGGTCGTCTCGGTAGGTCCGTACATGTTCCAGACGCGGGCCCCCGTGGCGACCAGCCTGCCCGCCAGGTCCAGGGGCATCGCCTCGCCTCCGCACAGGACCTTCAGGTTTTCCCCTTCAGTCCAGCCCTCTTCAAAGAGGACCTGGTATGTCGCCGGGGTGGCCTGCATCATTGTTATTTTTTTGTCTTTGATTATCTTCCGCAGCTCATATCCATCCGCGGCCTGTTCATGGGTGATCAGCTCTATGGAGGCGCCGCTTACCAGGGGCAGGAACAATTCGAGTCCGGCTATATCGAAGGAGAGGGTCGTCAACGCCAGCATGGTGTCATCGGGGCTGATTCCCGGATTTTCCTTCATGGACAGCAGGAAATTAATCAGCGCCTTATGGGATATCTGCACGCCGTTGGGAATTCCCGTGGAACCGGATGTATAAAGTACGTACGCAAGGCCGTTTTTATCGATAGCCGACGGCAGGTTCTGATCGCTCTCCTTCCCTATCGCGTCCCATTCCGCATCGAGGACGATTTTTACGATGTCATCCCCCATTGCGATACTGTCTTTTAATTCAGACTGCGTGACGATAAACCGCAATTTTGAGTCCGCGATCATAAGCTCCAGGCGGGAAACCGGGAAGCTCGGGTCAAGGGGGATATAGGCCGCGCCCGCCTTCAATATACCCAAGAGGCCCATCAGCATGTCCGCGTTCCTTTCCATGAAAACGCCGGCAAAGGAACCGGGGCCCGCTCCTTTCTTCACGAGATACCGGGCCAGGCGGTTGCTTTTTTCATTGAGCAGCTGATATGTCAGGGACTCCCTGCCCGATCTCACGGCAATTTTATTTTTACATAAACCGGCGACAGTGTAAAACATATCGGGCAGAGCCGGCACGCGCGAATAATCCTCGTAGGTGTTGTTCCAGTCATTCAGCATCCGCTCTTTTTCTTCCGGGGCAATGATCGAAATCCGGCTGACGGGAATCTCCGGGTCTTTTATGGCGGTTCCTATTATTATTTTCAGGTGATCCAGCATCCGGGAGACAGTCTCCTGCCTGAACAATTCCGTGGAATATTCCACGGCGCCTACGATCCTCCCCTCCTCCTCCCATATGTAAAAGGCCAGGTCATATTCGCTGATACCGCGGTTAACGAAGGTCTGCCTGAACGTCAGGGGCCGTTCCGGTCCCGGGTCGTCCATGTAATTCTGGTAGGCCACCATAACCTGGAACACGGGATGTATGTTCTTGTAACGCTCGACATGGAGGATCTCGACAAGCTGCTCAAAATGTATGTCATTATTGGCCACGGCTTCCATCAGGTCGGCCATGGATCTTTCCAGTACCCGGGAAAAACTCCGGTCCCCGGAAAAATCGGTCATTATGGGAAGCATATTCAGGAAAAAACCCATGAGGCCTTCGACCTGTTCGTTTTCCCGGCCGGCATAGGGGATCCCCAGGATTATCGATTCCTGCGCCGAGTACTTATGGAAAAGCACGCTCAAAGCGCTCAATATAAATGAGAAATTTGTCGCCTTGAGTCTCGCCCCCAGTTCCTGTATGGACGCAAAACCATCAGGGCCGGCCAGCTCATAGAAAAGGGTGTCGCCGAAACCCTTCATGTCGGCGGGACGATTATAGTCACAGGGAAGCTGAAGGATCGGCGGGGAATCGGGAAGATAATTTTTCCAGTAATCAATCTGCCGGGAATAATCCTTTTTAGCATGCTCGCTGTTCTGCCATGCCGCGTAATCGGAATAATGGATTTCAAGCTTTTTCAGCGGGTTTTCCCTGTTCTCCATTATAGCGAAATAGAGGGATTCCAGTTCGCGCTGAAAAACGTCAAAAGACCATCCGTCGCTGAGGATATGCGGGATAAACAGGACCAGCCTGGCCGCGTCGTGGGAAAGCCTGTATATGACGAATTTATAAAGAGGGTATTTTTCAAAGTCAAAGGGAACCCGCACGGTGTTTTTAATATGCTCCAGCACGACCTCTTCTTTTGTCCTGTCATTGACACGCGTATAATCCTTCACCTCGATATTTACCGCGGCCTTATCCCCGACCACCAGGCGCGGCTCTCCCCCGTCGGTCCGGAACGAGGTCCTGAATATTTCATGGCGGGCGATCAGCCCGGCGAGGGATTTCATCAGCACATCGATGGACAGGTCCCCGCTGATGAGTATCGACTGGGCCAGGTTATACGCCGGGTTATCCGTGTCATATTCGTGAAAAAACCAGAGCCGCTTCTGGGCGGAAGAAAGGACCGGCGGCGAATCCGGCTGGCGGGGCGTTATTACCGGGGTTTCTCCGGCAGCCAGCGCGCCGGCATTGTCATCAAGATAGGCGGCAAGCTTTTCAACAGAGGGATGCTTGAATAATTGCAACACCGCCACGGCGACGGATAATTGTTTGTTTATGCGGCTGATAATCTGGGCGGCGATAAGGGAATTCCCCCCCAGGTCGAAGAAATTATCATCCGGCCGTATCGATTCATACCCGAGGGATTCCTTCCACGCGTTCAATACGATCTCGCCGATGGCGGTTCCGGATTTCACACCTTCCCGCGACGATATGAGAGATTCCCGATCGAGGCGGTTTTCCTCCCGGGCGGAGTCACGGTTTATATTCTCAATGAATTCCCTCCGGGCCGGTTCGATCCAGTATCTCTTATGATTAAAAACATAAGGAGGAAGGGACACGCGGTGCCGTTTCTCTTCTTTATAGAATTCCTCCCAGTCAATGGATAAGCCGTATTCATAAAGTTTGCCCACTGTTTTGTAGAAGAAGCCCGGGGCGGATATCTGCTGGCTATGGTGAGGAAGGGAGGCCAGGATCCTGTGGTCACCGGTGAACAGGCGGCTTTTTCTGATCAAACCCGAAAGGACATTGCCGGGGCCGATTTCAACGAAGAGGCTGCCGGGAAGATCCAATATTTTTTCGCTGCCCGGTTTAAACCGCACCGGGTTCAGCACATGGCGCTCCCAGTAATCCGGGCCGCTCATCTCGCTGCCGCCCCAATCGCCGCTAACATTGGATATTATTTTTATGACAGGTTCATGATAGTTGATCGAACCGAGCGCCTTCCTGAACTCCGCAAGGGCCGGCTCCATGAAGGGGGTATGAAACGGTTTCTTTGTTTTGAGTAAACTGGTTACCACTCCAGATTGCTCCAGGGTTTTTCCCAGCTCCATGATCGCGTCGGATTCCCCTGAAAAGACACACTGCTTCTCGGAATTAATATTCGAAATATAAACCTTATCGCTGATGAATTTCTTCGCTTCCTCTTCATTGATGAGAGCGGCCATCATCGATCCTTCAGGAGCGCCCTGCAGGGCCTTTCCCCGCGCCAGGACCAGCCGGACGGCGTCTTCCAGGCTAAATATTCCCGCTACACAGGCAGCGGTAATCTCACCAAGGCTGTGGCCTATCAATGCCGAGGGCTTTACTCCCAGGCTTATCAGGTAGCTTGCCAGCGAATATTCGATGGCAAACAAAGCCGCCTGGGCGTATTGCGTCTGGTGCAGAAGATTATCCGCATCAGGATCCGATCCGAAAATAATTTTCAGAATATCATTCCCGGAATGTTTGTTGATCAACCCGGCGCAGGAATCCACCAGGTTTTTAAACATGCCGTCGTTATGATAGAGATCATGTCCCATTTTCTGATATTCAGAGCCCTGCCCCGGGAATAAGAAGACCACATTTTTCACCGGTTTCGTACGCGCATCAGAAATGGATGATTCAATCATATCACTTTTAATATTCTCTATTAGATCATCAAGAGATTCACCTGCGATCGAATACCTGACAGGGAACTGTTTTCTTCCGGTATTGAGCGTGTATGCCATATCGGCAGGATTAAGCCCCTGGTTCTTTTCGAGAAACGAACTGAAATTCCGCACCATGGGGAGCAGCGATTCTTTTTTTGCGGCAGAAAAATTAAAGACGAAAGCCTTGCGCGACGCGGCTGATGCAGCCTGGACGGGGGCCTCCTCGAGCACGGCATGGGCATTGGTCCCGCCCATGCCGAAGGAGCTCACTCCCGCGCGTCTCGGATTGGAGGCCGATGCGGGCCAATCCTTCAATGACGTGGCGATGTAAAAGGGCGATTCCCCGAGACGGAGCTCGGGGTTGGGGTCATTAAAATTTATCTGCGGCGGAATTTTCCGGTGTTCAAGGCAGAGGGCCGTCTTTATCAGGCCCGCGACTCCCGCGGCCACGTCAAGATGGCCGATGTTCGCCTTCACCGATCCCAGGGCGCAGAAATTCTTCCCGGAGCAGGTCTCCCTGAACACCCGGGTCAGTGCGGTTACCTCGATGGGATCGCCCATGGGCGTGCCGGTTCCGTGGGCCTCGATGCAGGATATGTCTTCGGCGGTTATACCGGCAATGCCCTGGGCCAGCCTGACAACGTCAGCCTGGCCGGTCACGCTGGGAGCGGTATAGCCGACTTTTTGAGCTCCGTCATTGTTGACGGCAGTGCTTTTAATGACCGCGTAAATATGGTCGCGGTCGCGGACAGCTTCCGACAGGCGCTTCAACAGCACGACCCCCGCCCCCTCGCCGAAGAGCGTGCCGTTGGCGTTCCGGTCAAAGGCCCTGACCTGCCCGTCCGGAGAGAAGATCTCCCCTTCAGAGAACAGGTAGCCGTACATGCGGGGAGTCTGCAGGGACACGCCGCCGCAGAGGGCCGCGTCGCATTCAAAGGAAAGCAGGCTCTGGCAGCCCAGGTGCACGGCAACCATCGATGTCGAACAGGCGCTTTGAACGCTGTAGCTGGGGCCTTTCAGGTTCAGCTTGTATGACACCCGTGTCGATAAAAAGTCCTTCTCGTTCCCTATAAATGTAAGCACGTTGACGATGTCTTCCAGGCGGGGCGCCGTGTTGATCACGTTTTTCAGCAGATAATAATTGAGGCCGCTTCCCGCGAATACGCCGACACTGCCGTCATAATTATCCGGCACGTACCCGGCGTCCTCCATGGCTTCCCAGGCGCATTCCAGGAAGATGCGCTGCTGCGGATCGATCTTTTCCGCTTCTTTCGGAGAATAGCCGAAAAATTCCGCGTCAAAGAGGTCCGGGTCATCCAGCCGGCCGAGTCTGCGGACATATTTCGGGTCATCCAGCCATTCCCCGGGAACTCCCGAGGCCAGGCACTCTTCGCGGGTAAAGGTTTTTATCGAGCATACGCCGTTGACGATATTGTTCCAGTACTCGGCCTTGTTCCGGGCACCGGGAAAACGGCAGGCGATGCCGATAATGGCTATCTCTTCAATCCGATCCATGGAATCATCCAGGCCGGCGGCGAGTGTCTTCATATCTTCATGTGCCACGATCTACTCCTGGAGCGCCAGGCCCCTGGCTTTTTTAATCCGCATTATACGGGCATTCTGCGGCTGTCTCTGCCTGCAGGCATCATCGGCGGATTTCTGTCCATCACGACGCGGACCGCCGCCGACTATGCAGTCGGCCAGGGATTTTATCGTCGGATACGTAAAAACATCTACAATGGATATGGTGATGCCATGCTCCTTTTTCAACCGGATGACAATTGATGGAATGAGTATCGATTTGCCCCCGATTTCAAAAAAATTATCATCAATGGTAAAATTATCATGATACAGCAGGTCTTTCCAGATCGCAGTCAAGACCTTTTCCATATCTGACAGGGAAATGGCGGCAGGCGCCTGCTTCACCTTCCCTGGCGCCGAAGCACGCTTCTGCGCCTTCTCTCTCGCGGCAATTTCATTTTCTATCGTTCCGATATCGGAGTAGTTCGCCGCAATGTCAAGTATCTGCCCGTTGTCGATTGAGACCGCCGACGGTGCGCCGCTTTTTGATTTTTCCTTTCCACCTTCCCCGATCTTTTCCATTTTCTCATCAGTATTGAAACTGACCCCGCTCGCGGCCTGCGCGGGAAGGACATACAGGGTATTGCCGCCATCCCGGCGGCCGTATTCCTCCAGGTTCTTATGCAAAAAATTCGCGATGGGAGTATTTCTTTCCGACGGTATGTATTCGATCTCGATTTCGCCGATATTGTTGTCGACGCCGAACTGCCCGACCCGGGCGAGCATGGCGTGCTCGACCCCCTTGCCCAGGGCCCGGCAGCTCAATAAGAACGTGTCCAGGACGATTTTGCCCTTCTGCACCTCAAAGACCACGGAACCAACCAGGCCATAATCTGCAAAGCGGTCGCTCACGTAAACGGAATACGCATGATATGAAGGGTCCCGCGTCAGCTTCATAACCGCGCCCTCGTCCCTGCGTATCGTGTTCAGGTTGAACTGGTTGACCCGCTGCGTCATCTGGCTCGCCCTGGCGATCTCATCGTCCCGCAGCTCGCTGATCTGTATCTTTAGACCCAGCTTTTCGATAAAATCCTTGAAACTATAGGTTTCGCTCTGGAGCCGGCTGCGCTTGATATCGCTCCGGTAAAAATCGGCCCTGATCCGGTCGTCCCGGGTCACCTTTAATTTATCGAATATCCATACATGCTCAAGAAGGCGCATTATATCCTTTTCAGGCTGCCTGATAGCGAGCAGACCGGGGCAGCGGCTTTCCACCTCGGAGCACTCGACCGGATTGTCATCGATAAAGATGAAGCTGTCCAGCCCGAGGTTTAACTCGTGGGCCAGGTCGATGATATTTTCCGACTTGAGGGACCAGTTTATCCTGCTTGCCGTGATATGGTCTTTCTTCAAAACCATATCGGGGCGCTTTTCAAAAACATCAAAAACGTCCTTCGGATTGTTCTTGCTGCAGAGGCACAGCACCATGCCCGCGTCATACTGCCCGACCAGGAATTCCTGGAAGGCTTTTTTTTCGCTGTCAATTGTCAGGCCGGCGACCCCCTCCTCCCCGACGACCCCGTTCCAGAGGGTGTTGTCGCAGTCAAGGACGATCACCTTGTACGGTTTGTGATGCAGGATAAAGAGCTTCCGCGCCAGGAAGGTCCCCAGGGCCGTGAAATAGGAGCGCGTATACGGGATATGTCCGATAGACTCCCCCATCTTCTCGTAATAGTCTGCCACGGGATACAGTGAAGCGACATCACCGGATTTCCATGCATACACCGCGCCGGCTGCATTAAATTCATTGAACAATTCGTCTTCCGCTTTATTCAGTAGATCCATTACTTCGGGATCATCGATTGTACCGGGCGAACAGGGAGAAAACACGACCAGCGTCGTTATGGGACTGGCGCTGTTATACTGCCTGAAGGCATCGATAAATTCTTTTTGTATTCTCCTGAACTTTTCGATCCCACCATCATCAAGATGCGCCCCTTCATTATCCCGGGGAAGCCATTCCTCAAGGCGCAGGCATATGATGTTCACACCGGATGCGTTGCGGTGAAACATTGAGCCAGTATCCAGCAGCTGCTGGAACACCTGGTTGTAGGGGGCAAATTGGAGCCGGTAGTTCAATCCAAGCTTTTCCAGCCAGAAATGAACGGGTTCGGACACCAGCTCGATCGTATAATTAGCCGCTATGACTATATCATGAAGCGGCCGCTTCTTCTTTTCATCCCTGAAATTCGATCTGCCCCTTTCCACGAGATCATCCAGGGCAACGCGGGGGTCCGCCAGCACGCCGTCAAGGAGGCCCTGGAAACAGGAACTGAAACGCTCAATGGTATCCCCGGTGAACAGGTCCGTATTGTGCTTCAGATTGTAGAAAAGCAGTTTCCCGTTATCGATTATCTCGAAGGTCAGGTCAAACTGCCCTTCCTGCTGCCGTACCGGGTACGGCGCCACCGGCAGTTTGCCCAGCATGACGCGATCGTTTCCTGACGGAGGTATCAGCATATCCGCGATCATGCCCAGGGACTGGCTGTTCAAATAATTGAACAGCACCTGAAAAATAGGGGACCTGCTGCTGTCCCGTTTCTTTTCAAACTCCTCCACGAGGACTGTGAATGGGTACTCCCGCTGCTCCAACACATCCAGCACTTCTCCGTACACATCTTTCACATATTCGTCAAAAGGCGCCCCCTTCCGCAACAGGGCGCGCATGACCAGGGGATTGATATAATAGCCGCAGGTGTTATGGTCCTCCTCAGCGAACCGCCCGGTCGAGAGCATGCCGAAGACAAGGTCATCCTGCCCGGTAACGACAAACAGCAGCGCCTGGAACAGGGCCGCCAGGACAGCATTCAGGCTGGCATGGCATGTGTGCGAAAACGCGACAAGATCTTCGTACCGTGAACCGCCGATGGAGAAGTAAAAGGACGAGCCGTTCAATCGCATAACCGGCGGGCGCTCGAAATCCCCCGGGAGGACGATTGACCGCGGCATGTTCTCCAGCCGCTTACGCCAGAACGAAAGGAACTCCTCTTTTTTATCATGATCGCTCAGAAGGCCCTGCTGCCTCTCTACAAAATCGATATAGGACCCCGCGGCCGTCGCAGTGAAATCCGCCGCCTCTTTGTTGTCATTATAAGAGCTATAACTGACGGAAAAGGATTCCATAAGAATTTTCAGCGAATAGGCGTCGCACGCTATATGGTGCAGGACAAAAACCAGAATGGATTGATCGTTCCCTGTCCTGAAAACAGCAAGACGGATAACCGGGCCGGTTTCCAGGTTAAAGGGCTTTTCATAATACTCCCGGACCCGCTGTTCCAGCTCCTTATCGGATATATTTACGGTTTCTATATACTCAACGGGGATTTCATTACAAGCGTTTATTCTCTGGACCGGCCCTGCCCCGCCGGCGGGCACATGATAGGTGGTCCGCAACGCCTCATGTTCCCGGATTATCCCATTGAACGCGAATTGCAGGGCCTCGCGGTTAATCTCAGACAGCGCCCTGAAGGACAGGGCAACATTATACGCCGCCGAATCCGGATACATCGTATGCAGAAACCACAGTGACTGCTGGTTGAAGGAAAGGGGGAAATCCTTCGATTCCCGCTCGCTTTTTTTCAGGAGAGCGATCAGCGCCGGTTTATTCTCAGCCATCAGGCTTTTCAGCTCCGCGCTCATGGCTCCCTTCGGGGCCCTGTATTTCAATTGTTCATTCTCAACCCATACACGGATATCCCGCTCACGCAGATCTGATAACAGCTTCTGAAGATTCATATCTCGCCCTCTTCATACTCATCGGACCCGGAAGAGGACTGGGTATCAACCTGTTTCATCAACAGATCGGATATTTGAGAAATTGAATCGGCCCTGAGCAGTTGGGCAATGCCGATGGTAATGCCAAGCTGTGTTTTTATCTTTTCCCTTATCACCACGCCCCTCAGGGAATCAAGGCCGAGGCCGATGAGGGACTCATCACCATCTATGGCGGCGCCCTCAGGCAATTCCAGCGTCCTGATTATCAGCGCATGGAGGTAATTCCTGATATATTCCGATCGTTCTTTCGGGCCCAGGCTGCCCATCCGGGCAGCTTCAACCTGCTGTTCCGCCGGATCGTCGGCTGCAGCCCGGTCATCGGCGGCCTCTTCACGGATTTCTCCAGTCCCCTTATTCCCTGAACATATAAACAATTGACGGATAAAAACATGGTCCTTTGACAGGATCATTTTACTCCAGTTGACCGTGAGGCTGTCGAAGTCCTGTTCCGACAGGTACCCTTTTTTCACCAGAACCGTGGATATGCCGGCGCTTTCCGATTTTAAAAACAATTTGTCGCTGTCAAAGTAGCTGTGGGCGGCGAACAGGGCGAAACGAATATCGGTCAAACTCGCTTTTTTAAATAAAACCGGCAGCTCCCTGCCGATGCGGGGATTACCGCCTTCATCCACCCTCAACCGGCAGTAGGCCTTGTACATTGTTTCGAGCTCCGGGATATTCGGAAATGTCCTCAGATGAAAATCGAAATCATTATCGACGATTATAAGCCTGCCATTTTCGTTGAGAAGACGGCGCATATTCTTCAGGGCCTTTACCGGCTCCGGCAGGTGCTCCAGTACAAGCCTTGATATGATGATATCAAAATAGTTTTCCGGCAGGGAGTTATCGTTGATCGAGCTTTCATAAAATTTTACGTTTTCGACGCTATTCTGCTTCAGGTATTCCCGCTGGTGCCGCATTAAAATAGGATCGATTTCCAGCGAATGAATTTCGCTGTCCGGATAATTCTGCGCCATTTTAAGGACCAGGCACCCCGGACCGCTGCCGCATTCCAGGACCTTCAACCCGTCCCGGAGCCCATGTTCCTCGTAATTACTTTTTTCCTCATGCCAGAACAGCTCGACCTGGGCCTTGAGGCGTTCGATTTCCACATCGACATTGGATGAGAATTCATCTATTTTGTATGAACGCTGTTCGGTCATGGGGGAGTCCGGTGATATATGTAATAAATAAGTGATATATTTTAGTAAATAAGGAATGGCTTTTTGTCAACTAAAAAGGATGGGTGGGGATTATATAAAGTATACAAAATAAAGTATAATTATCATAAGGGATACATCATGAGAAGATATTAATCAATGATTTTGGGTTAAGACCGGGTCTGGCGAATTAATCATCGCAGTACATGGTGCATCCATTAAATTTCAGCCGAATCCAAAAGCCTTATTACTTTTTTCTTAACATCCGGCATCACGCCTCTGAGGTGTTTTGATATTTCATGCCTATCATTATAAATCTTTGATATTTTTCTTATCAATTCTTCCTGGGTTTCATTCTTCATATCAACAACACAGTTTTCGACACCAATAGTGGCAAATACGCCCTTAAATTTTCTGCTATAAGCGATCCCCACAGCCGGAATGCATTGGGATAATGCCGCAATGCACGAGTGCATCCGGGAGCCGAGAAAAAAATCACACATCCCGATTATATATTTAATTTCACGATGATTATACTTGCCATCAGCAACAAACATTCGGCCAGGATACTGCATCTTGCATTTGTTATACACATCCCTGCAGACGGCAACATCATCTTCCAGGACTGTCCCCTGGAAACCTGCCGGTATGTCCGGTATCACGTGGGGAATCAATAATATTTTTGTCTTTTTTATTTTCATGAAGAACTCTATGATTGAATATATAAACTCCTTATATTCAACCTTGAGCTCGAACATGTTATCCTTGGTGTATCCGCCATGATACAGAAGCCCGCTCACATTTAATCCTATAATGATATCGCTTTTTAATTTCTTGAAATTCTTCTGGATGTTCAATCTCTGTGGAGCGATGGGAGGCAGGATAAAGGCGACATCGGGAGAAAGGCGGGTCCTTTTTTTCAAAGTGCTATTTACACCCGATAGTTTTTCAAGGATCAACATTCCATACTCATCTCGTGAATAAATAAAATTAGCTTTCCTGATAAGATATCGGGCCAGTAACTTTGATATCTTTTTTCTG
>CAZZHU010000069.1:0-21028 GCA_964654045.1 uncultured Leptospirales bacterium | reverse complement strand
AGAAGCTTTCGGACAGTGCCGATATCATTCTCTGCATCTACGCCGGCGACATAGAGCGCAAGAAGGTGCGCGCGGATTTCGGCATAACCTATGACGCCGACGCCCTCAAGCTCATCGACGACCTCGGCGACTGGGGGATCAGCATCCTGGCTGTGGTGATCACGCGCTACGAGAACCAGCCGGCGGCAAGCATATTCAAGAACAAGCTGGAGCGCCGGAACATCAGGGTCTACACGCACCGCTTCACCAAGGGATATCCCACCGACGTCGACCTGGTGGTTAGCGACGAGGGATACGGCGCCAACGCTTACATAGAGACGAAGAACCCGCTGGTGGTGGTGACCGGTCCCGGCCCCGGAAGCGGCAAAATGGCGACCTGCCTGTCCCAGGTGTATCATGACCACAAGCGGGACATAAAAAGCGGATACGCGAAATTCGAGACCTTTCCGATCTGGAATATCCCGCTGAAGCACCCGGTCAACATCGCCTACGAGGCGGCCACGGCAGACATAGGAGATTTTAATCTCATCGATCCTTTCCACCAGGAGGCCTACGGCGCGATCGCCGTCAACTATAACAGGGACGTCGATACCTTCCCGGTACTGAGAAGAATCCTGGAAAAGATCATGGGTGGTAAATCAATATACAAGTCGCCGACCGATATGGGATGCAATTGCGCCGGGTTCGGCATCGTCGACGATGAGGCGGTGCGCGAGGCGTCCCGGCAGGAGGCGATACGGCGGTATTTCCGCTATTCGTGCGAATACGCCGTCGGCTTCGCCAGCAGGGAAACCGTGCAGCGGGCGGAGCTTCTCATGGACGAGCTGGCGGTGAAGCAGGAAGACCGTATCGTGGTGGAACCGGCCCGGAAGGCCGCCCTCGATGCGGAGGAAAAGGGCAAGGGCAACGAGGGGATATACTGCGGGGCAGCCATTGAGCTGCATGACGGCACGATCATAACCGGCAAAAATTCCCCCCTGTTCCACGCGGCCCCGAGCGTCATCCTGAACGCCATCAAAAAGCTCGCGGAGATCCCCGACCGCATACATCTCCTGTCGCCCCAGATCATCGAGTCCATCAAGAGCATGAAGGGCGACGTGCTGGGGGCGAAGTCGGTGAGCCTCGACCTGGAGGAGACCCTCATCGCCCTTTCGATAGGAGCGGCGACAAATCCCACCTCCCACGCGGCCATGGAAAAGCTGAAGGACCTTGCTTCGTGCGAGATGCACATGACCCATATCCCGACGCCGGGCGATGAGGCGGGGCTCCGGAAACTGGGCATCAACCTTACCACGGAGCCGTTATTTTCGACGAAGAGCCTATTTATCGCTTAAGCGGCGGCTCCCGTATGCCGTATTAATTCATGGAGGCTCCTATGAGCAAACTGGTGAAATATTTCGGTGTCAATGTCAAGAAGGGCGATTTCATTTTCCGCGAGGGCGACCCGGCGGACGTCATGTACATGATACACAAGGGCAAGGTGCAGATCAGCAAGGGCATCGGCACCTTTGATGAAAAGATACGGATACTGGGCGAGGGCGAGTTCATCGGCGAGATGGCGATTATCAATTCAGTGCCCCGCTCCGCGAACGCCATGGCCGTAGAGGACTGCACCCTCATAAAGATGGACCGCGAGTCCTTCGACAAGACCGTGCAGAAAAACCATGAATTTTCCGTGAGCGTCATCCAGCTCCTCTCCGACCGGCTGCGGGAAACAGACGAGATGTTGATGGTATATGCCAGGAGCGAGCGCGTCCAGAGGCTCTACGCCTTCGTGCTGTCGGAAATGGTGACCGGCGGCAAGCGGGACGGCTCGGGGCAGTGGTGCCTTCTGAACAAGGAGGCATTCGTGAAACGGGCGGTCGAGCGCCTGAAATGGGAGCGGAACAACATCCTCTCCGTCATCGCCGAGCTTATAGCCATGGACAGGATCAAGCTCAAGAGGGACGGCGGCGGGTCGGAATGGATAGCCTTTGAAGTTGACAGGAACCGATAAACGCTGAATGCGGATTCAGCCGAACGGATGAAAATCCATGCTGTTTCCGCCAGAATTGAGAATGTGCTGAATACCTCTGCCGCCCCGCGATCGCGCGTTTAAACAGCTAATTATTAATTGTTATGTTTTCCACTATCACCCCATGATATGTAAACCTGCTGTTAACTTTAATTTTTGCGGATGATGACGGGTGGCGGATGGCCTTTTTATCATTGGCAAAATCAATAATTGAAAAATTATGTATGGCGAATTTTTTTCCAATTCTCAAAAGTGCCTCCCAGTCTTTTGATGGATTTATACACAGCACATTTTTTTGATTGATCTGCTGGATAACGGTATTATGCAGCTCGGGATGGTATAGTATGACGGTATCATGTTGTAAATGTTCTGATATTTTTGTATTAACATCGTCAGATGTTTTTTGGACCCTGTATAATAAGATGCCGCCAAAAGTCATGATTATTATGGAATAGCAGACAGTGACCGCAATTGCCCATTGTTTACATCTGGTTTTCATCAAATCATGATCAAGCAATAAAAAAAGCAGTATTGTCAGTAAAGGCTGCAACACCAGTATAAATCGCGGCCCGAGGATTATGCCGCACTTGAGATTGACGAAAAAGGTAATAATGAAGAAAAATGGTAGTATGGTAAATAAGAAGAATTTAAATATCTGGGAATTTTTTTCACTCCAGTATTTTTTTTTGAATAATGCGAAAAGGAATACGTATATAGGCCAGGCGACAAATATGCCCAGCTTGGTGCTCGAAAAAAAGAATGCTTCAAACAAACGGAATAATCTTTCCGACAGAGGGAACGTGTCGCCTGATTTCTGAAAAAATTCAAAGCCCGTTAACCCGAATATATTTCCCGTGACGTAATAATTAATGATCATGAGAGCCAATGCGCATACTGATAATCCTGCGAATAACGCGGCAACCTGTCTTTTCCCCCCGGAATGTATTTTAAAGATCAGCACGCCAAAAAATAACAGGACGCAATACAGTCCTAGCTCGATCCTCAGGAAAGCTGAAAAACCGGCGGAGAACCCGGCCAGCATGAACAACGGCGTGCTATCGCTTTCTTTTCCTTTTATAACTAGAAGGATGGAAAGAGTAACGAGAAATATTGAAAGTGTATATTCTGCCAGGAAGTAAGAGTATAGCGGAATGATCGAGGCAACACCCGTAAAGATCAGCATGAGCTTGGTGTTCGTTTCACTCATTTTTAATTCTCTGGCTATGCAATAGCATGTAAATATGGTAAGTAATCCGAACAGCATGCACATTATGTTCAGGCCCGTTACCCCGGTAAAAAGATAGACGGGGGTGAAGACAACCGTGATAAAAAAGGGAAATGCATAGAAGATTTCATTTTTTACCTTAAACGCTGAAGGCCATGGTATCGGGAAAAAAGCATTATCGGGATCAATCGCGTGCCCCTTGTAAATGGCGGAAAAAGAAGTATAATTTTTTTGAATAAAATCCTTAACCTGAAGAATTTTGATCCCCTGGTCCGAGGCCAGGTTCTCTGTATGTGGAAATATCAAAAATAATATCGAATATATTATTATAATAAACACCATGATATGTTTAATTGTGATCCGATTCATGTCCGGTCTCCCGATTGGAATTTTCAAAAGAATAATATGAAATCAGCGCGATACCGGCTGCGGCAAGGGCAATTCCGGTTTCAGTTCATCACATCAACGGGCCGGCCGCTCATGCTTTGTCGCGATGAGGGTCATGGCAAACCGAATGGCCTGCCGGAGGACGCGCGAATTAAACGATGATGATGAAAACACGTAATGGATGGACAGTTCGGAAATGCTCATCCCGGCCCGCGCGCAGAGGGCCAGCGCCTCCATGTGAAAATCGAAGGACCTGGACCTGAGAGGCGTCGTGGCGATGATGAGCGCGGCACGGCTGCTGTACCGGCGGTAACCGCTGGTGCAGTCCCTGATAAAAGGCTTCCGCAGCCGCAGATATGAGGGAGAAACAGCATAGTTCATCACCAGCGCAGCCATGCGGCTTATGGCCCT
This sequence comes from uncultured Leptospirales bacterium, assembly GCA_964654045.1. Taxonomy (GTDB): domain Bacteria; phylum Spirochaetota; class UBA4802; order UBA4802; family UBA5550; genus RBG-16-49-21. The sequence goes on along the minus strand of CAZZHU010000069.1, from coordinate 16,991 downwards.
GCGATACAGCGGCACGTTCTCGGTTTTTGAACGGGACCCGATGACGACATCGATGGACGGGTCGGTCCCGATGAATTCCGGCAGGGCGTCAGGATCATGGGAGAGGCCGGCGTCCATGGTGATGATGAAGTTATAGCCCTCGCCCGTGCCGAACTTGAGACCGTCCTGGATCCCCGGCGGTATATGGGTGGCTTTCGCATGGGTAATGATATTGAGCCGGTTCGGGTGGACCCCGCGCTTTGTTTCTTTCTGTATCTCCGCCAGTATCTGCGGAGTGGCGTCCTCGCTGGCGTCATCGGTCACTGAAACATCGGCATGCCGCAGCGCGCGTGTTACCACTTCGCGGATGGTGCCCGCCTCGTTGCGCGCCGGTATTACCACCAGGAAGCGCGATGCGCCGCGGGATTTTTTGCCGGGTCCTTTCATTTCAGGAAATCCTCCGCCATCCGGATGTCTTCCTTGGTGTTGATGTTGACGTAACGGTCGCAGATCATGAAGGACCGCACGTCCATGCCGTCGTCGATGGCGCATTGTATAAGGTCGGGAAGTTCTTTCTCGTTGCGCTCGTGGTGAATGGGCGTGTATTCAATATAATCAAACAGCCTGTTGTTGAAAACACAGTCGCCGGTGCCCATGAATTCGTTCAGGGGATTGCGGGGCTTTTCGATCAGGCGGAAGATCCTGTGGTCGTCGCCCTGGATCAGGGTGTAGGTTTTTTTTATCTGGTTCCGGTCTTCCACTGCAAGTATGCCGCAGACCGCAAAAGCGCCATTCTTCCTGTAATCGTCGATCATGGCCCGGTGGCGCGGGTTCTGCATGATTTCGTCCGCCAGCATGAGCATGAAATCACTCTGCCCGATCGTCTCGCGGGCGCATTCCACGGCGTGCACCAGGCCCTTCTGCTCCTTCTGGATCACGTACCGGATGGCGATGTCCCGGTAGCGGTTGCCGAGATAGTTTATAATGTCTTCGGCCCGGTATCCGACAACAATGACGATTTCGTCGACGCCGGCGCTTACCGCGCAGTCAAGGTTGTACTCGATGGCGGGCCGCGCCTTGACCCTGATCATGCATTTGTTGCGTTCGGCGGACAGATCGTCGAGACGTTTGCCGCGACCGCCGGCGAGCAGAAGTGCTTTCATTGGCTTCCCCCCGGAGAGAATAGTGTGCTGCGCAGATGAATCATCGCGGGGCCATTACAAAAGGAAGCGCCTTGATTGCCAATGCCCGTGTGTCCACGCCTGCCGGGATATATGCGCGGCTTGATAGGACGACATCATGCAGTTGCCGCGCTATTTTCCCGTCAATTTCTACTGTACCATGTGCATATGATCGGGAAATTAATCAAGATATTTTTAGTTGGGCCCGGCCGTACTGTAAAAGCGGTGAAAAATATATTGACTAAAACCCCGCGGATTTTATCATTATGTCATGGTCGTTAGATGGGCCGGGATGATTCCCGGGTACTTCGGCTGTTATATGCTGTAACAAGACCGGTTGACCTGAATCGATTGGTGCTGATGTTTCTAATGAAATCTATAATAGTAAAGGTATTACCATGAGTAAGAAAGTTATTGTAACAGGCGGATGCGGATTTCTCGGTTCACATGTATGCGAGTATTACGTGAAGCAGGGCGATACGGTCATAGCGTATGATAACATGACAAAGCATGAACTGGCCAGGACCGGTTTTGCCGCTGAAGAGGCCCGGGTCCATAACTGGAATTTTCTCAAAGGGCTGGGGGTCAATCTTGTCAAGGCCGATGTGCGGAACCATGAGGAATTGATGGACCACGCGAACGGCTGTGATTACATTATCCATACCGCGGCCCAGCCGGCGATGACCATAAGCTGGGAGGATCCCCGGCTTGATATAAGCACCAACGTGATGGGCACCTTCAATGTCCTTGAGGCGGCGCGGGCCCTGAAGATACCCGTTGCCATGTGCGCCACGGTGCACGTGTACGGAAATGAAATAAACAAGAGCCTGAAGGAAAAATCGAACAAGTATGTCCGCAAGCCTGCCGCGATCGATGAGCAGTACCCGACGCTGGAGGGAGTCCTCACCCCGCTGCACGCCTCAAAGGCGGCCGGCGACATTTACGCCCGGGTCTATATTGATACGTACAAAATGGACGTTGCCAGTTTCCGGCTCACCGGGATATACGGGACCAGGCAGTTCGGCGGCGAAGACCACGGGTGGGTGGCCAATTTCGCGATCCGCAGCGTCATGGACTGGCCCTGCGTTTTCTACGGGAACGGCAAGCAGGTGCGCGACATCATCTACGCGACGGACGTGTGCAGGGCCTTTGACGCGTTCTACCAGAAGCGGGTGCCGGGGATTTACAACATCGGCGGCGGCATGAAAACCGCGATCTCGCTCCTCGAATGCATCGACATACTGGGGAAGATCAACGGCAAAATGCCCGAGGTCAAGTTCGAGGCGGACCGCCACGGCGACCTCAGGTATTTTATCTGCGATATCGCGAAAGCGAAAAAGAACCTCGGGTGGGAGCCCCAGGTCATGCCTGAAGAGGGTATCGGTATGCTCCTCAAATGGATCAAGGACAACTACGCGGTATTCAAGGGGTAGGCCGGTCGCTGCCCGCGTCATTCGCTGTCGGGATAACGGTCCATGATGTTGCGGATGATGTCCAGGTTGCCGAAGAAAATATCCACCAGCTCGGGATCGAATTTTTTCCCGGACATGGCGCGGATCTCTTGTAATACCGATTCGTGATCCCACGCTTCCTTGTAGACCCGCTTTGATGAAAGGGCGTCGAAGACGTCGGCAATGGCGACAATCCTCCCGAAAATCGGGATCTCCTCTCCCCTGAGCGGCTTCGGATTTCCGTTCGCGTCCTTTTCCAGCGCCTCGCCCGTTTCAACGTCGATGCGGCCGGGATAGCCGGTGCCGTCCCAGTTCTCATGGTGGGTGAGGGCAACGACCGCGGCCATCTCGTCGAATTCCGACTGACGGTACTTGAAGAGCCGCGCCCCCTGGAAGGAGTGGGTCTTCATGATTTCAAATTCCTCGGGCGTGAATTTCGACGGTTTTTTCAGGATAAGGTCCGATACCGCCACTTTGCCCACGTCGTGGAGCATGGCCGCCATCCGCAGAATATCCTTTTTTCTGAATATCTCGTCATGGGGTATTTTATTTTTTTCCGCCCACCGCTCGTAAATCTCGACCGCGTAGGAGGCTACCCGGTTGACGTGCGCGCCGGTCTCCTTCGGGTCCCTGAGCTCCGCCATGTTGATCATCCTGAGGATGAGGGCCCGGGTCATCTGCGCGCGCTGTAAAATGATGCTGGCCATGTTGGCGAAGTGGAGCGCTATCATCTCATCGGCGGAATCGAAGTTGCCGCAGAATTCGCTGCTTTCATCGAAACATTTTTTATTTTCGTCGGGGCTGAGGGAATTTATTATCTGCATGATTCCCAGAATATCGTTCCGGTTGTTCTTCAGGGGAATGGTGAGCATTGACTTGGTCCGGTACCCCGATTTACTGTCGTTGGTCGGATCAAACTTGTAGGGAGCGTTGTCAGGAATTTTATAGGCGTCCGGGATGTTGATGATCTCGCCGGTGAGGGCCGCGTAGCCGGATATGGAGCTTTTGTTTATTTTTGTCCTGAAGGTGGTATAGATCAGCTTCTCCCCCGGCTTGAGCTTCCGCTCGAGGGATGCCGTCTGCACGTGGTTCGTGAAGACCAGCTCGTCACCTTCCTTGATCTGGATCGATCCCGCGTCGGCGTTCAGGATCTTCCGCGCCTCGGTAAGTATCCTGTCGAGGAGGATGTCCAGGTCCTGCACCGTGTTGAGCTCCGAGCTGAGCTTGATGATGTCGTTCAGTTTGATGGCCTTGTCGTGCATCGATACCGCCCTTTTTTTGGTCCGCTTATGTAAGATAATCCGCCTCTTCCCTCATGGCAATTACTTTTTTTCAGTCCGGCAGGATGGCGCGGGACGCACAATAGAATTCCTGAAAAATTTATGGATTGAAAAGCTGACGGCACCCCTAATAGTCATTGACAATTTATTTCACCGGATAAAATTTATGATAATCCCATCGCAGGAGCCCTTCCATGATACAGATGATCAAACGCTACTTCCGGTTCGAAGAACTCAACACTGATTTCAGGCATGAGATAATGGGCGGCCTTACAACCTTCATCACCATGGCCTACATAATCATCGTGAACCCGAAAATACTGGAGGCCGCCGGCATCCCCTTCGGCCCTTCCATGGTGGCAACCATCATCTCGGCCTTTTTCGGGACCATGCTGATGGCGGTCTACGCCAGGCGCCCCTTCGCGGTGGCTCCCTACATGGGACAGAACGCCTTCATCGCCTTCACCGTTGTCAAGGTGATGGGCTATACCTGGCAGACGGCGCTGGGGGCGATTTTCATCGGCGGCATGCTCTTCACCGCCCTGACCCTTTTCAGGATACGCTCCTGGCTGGCCAACCTCATCCCCCTGAATCTGAAAATAGCTTTTGCCGTGGGGATCGGTCTTTTCCTGACCTTCATCGGCCTCAATGAATCGGGCATTGTCTCCATCGGCGTTCCCGGCGCGCCGGTGAACATCGGCAAACTTTCGCACCCGGCGCCGATCCTGGCGATCGTGACGGTGCTCATCATCGCCTTCCTGATGATCAGGAAAATAAAGGGATCGATGCTCATCGGCATTATCGGAATAACCGGCATCGCCCTGCTGCTGCAACGGGTCTTTCCGGGCATCGTGCCCGACGGGGGGCAACTGGTCCGGGTCCCGGAGGCGCTGGTGAGTCTTCCCCCGAGCCTGGGCATGGTATTTCTCCAGCTCGACATAGCCGGTGCCCTGAGCTGGGGCTTCTTCTCGGTCATATTAACGGTGTTCGTCATGGATTTCGTCGATACCATGGGTACCCTTATCGGCCTGTCGTACCGGGCCAGGCTGCTCGATGAGAAGGGCGAGCTCCCGGAAATCGAAAAGCCGATGCTCTGCGACGCCCTGGCAACGACCGCTGCGGCGCTCCTCGGCACCACCACCACCGGCACCTACATCGAGTCTGCCGCCGGCATCGAGGAGGGGGCCAAGTCCGGTTTCGCCTCGGCGGTAACGGCGATCCTGTTTCTATCGGCCCTTTTCTTCGCGCCTCTCTTCTCGGTGATCCCGTCCTTCGCCTACGGGCCGGCCCTCATCATCGTGGGCATGCTCATGATCTCGCCGGTGACGAGCATCAACTTCGAGGATCTGTCGGAGCTTTTCCCGGCCTTCATTACCATCACGCTCATGTGCTTTACCTACAACCTGGGGATCGGCATGACCGCCGGGTTCGTGTCGTATCCGATCATCAAGCTGTTCGCCGGCAGGATACGCGAGGTGAACGCGGGAATGTGGATACTCTTTGTTTTTTCCCTGGCTTTTTTCATATTCTATCCCTACTGATGAAGGAAAGGGACGGTTTTGACGATGACGTGTGCATCATCGCCATGAAGGTGCGTTGAGGCGGAGTTCGCGTTACCTGTTCCGCTTCAGCTTTTTCCTTCTCCGCACGCTGTACCCGAAATACCCCATCGGCCGCCCCAGGCCGCAGTAGTCGCCGTGGTTGTAGCAGGCGAGGCCTGCCCGCTCCATGCAGAGCTTTCCCTTTCCATCAATGAGCCTCTCGTCCACGTTGACCGCCGTGATCCGGGCGAGGAACATGTCATGGGAACCGAGGGGGATGATCCGCGTTACCTCGCACTCGATATTCACCGGGCTCTCTGCGATCAGGGGCACCTTCACGATCGTGGCCGGCACCGCCGTGAGTTTCACGGCCTTGAACTTGTCCACGGTCCTCCCCGATTTCACGCCGCAGAAATCAGCGGCGCGCACCAGGTTCCTTGTGACAAGGTTTATCACGAACTCTTTCCGCCCGGCGATCAGGCCGTGGGAATAGCGCTCCGGCCGGACCGATATGGAAACCATGGGCGGGTCGGAGCTGACGGTGCCGGTCCAGGCGATGGTGATGATATTGGGAACGCCATTTGCGTCGGCGCAGGTGACCATGGTCACCGGCACCGGGTTCAGGATCGTCGAGGGTTTCCACTGGAGCTTTGCCATGCGTGCCGCCTCCTGCTGCATTGTATTCTGCATAGTATCATAACCGGAATGATTTCTGTAAAGTGATTTCCCGCACGGGGCTTCCGCGGATACCCGGGGTCCGTGGCCGGTCCCCTGGTCCTGACGGGGACAGGGCAGGCAGTATGTGACATAGTCATGATGCGCCGAACACGGTGGTGTTGTGTTCAATGCACGTCCAAAAAATATACGGCCCTTCATATTGCTCTTGACACTTCGGTGATTGTTTGCACATTATCAATGCTCTTTTTAGATTGTAGCCTGCAGTTTATAATTGATAAATCGCGTTGACTGACGAACTCTAAAGGATCCATGGCCATGAAAAAAATGACATTGTCGGTTTTTTTTATTTTAATTGCATGTTCCATCACCCGGGCTGAACCGTTAGTAATTGACGCCAATCTGACTGAAAAAAATATCATCCGTCATATAGAGTTCCTTGAGGATAAGAATGGGACGATAACCATTGATGATGCCGCGTCGGCAACCCGATGGTCGGGCACCCGGGAGGATGCCTTTAATTTCGGCTTCACAACGTCGGTTTACTGGTTCAGGATACCCGTAATCAATAATGGGAAAAAAGAGGTTCCCTGGTTCTTTGAGATCGATTACCCGATGATAAATTCCATCAGTCTCTTTATTCCATCCGGAAAGGGCGAATTCATTACCAAAGAAACCGGCAGCCATCACCCCTTCAACCAGCGTGACATTAAGGACCGGACCTTCATCTTTTCCCTTGAGGCCCGGCCGGGCCTGACCACCTATTATATGCGGATACAGACGAGTGGTTCAATAAATTTTAAGGCGCTGGCATGGGCCCCGACGGTATATTTCAATAATGTGTTTTATGTGCTCCCCGTGTACTGGATATATTTCGGGCTCATGATGGTAATGCTGGTGTATAACCTGCTTCTTTTTATTTCGATACGGGAGAGGAGCTATATTATATACACCGTATTCATCGGTTGCTGGATACTGTTCCAGATGACGCTGAACGGGCTCTCCTTCCAATTCCTGTGGCCCAACTCGCTGTGGTGGGCAAGCAACTGTCTTCCCTTTTTCATGGGGGCATCCGTGATCACGGGAGGGTTGTTCAGCCGCGAATACATGCAGACGAATATTCATTACCGCATCATAGATAAATTCATTATTTTCGGAATTATTCTGCCGGGTCTCGCGGGCGCGGCGACTGCTTTCCTGGGAAATTACAAGTTGAGTATCAAGTTCAACACTCTCAACGGCGCATACTTTTCGCTGCTGATGGTGATACTTGCAATTATCCTGAGCGTGCGGGGATCGCGGCCGGCGCGGTTTTTTCTTCTTGCGTGGTCGGGACTCCTTCTGGGGGTCATCGCCTATGCCCTTAAAACCCTGGGTGTTTTCCCGGTCAACCTGTTCACCACGTGGGGCATTCAAATCGGATCATCGATGATGGTGGTGCTTCTTTCCCTTGGTCTTGCTGACAAGATAAACACCATGCAAAAAGATCTCCGCTTGCTTAACGCCGATATTGAAAAGAAGGAGAAGGACGCCCTGTCCCGGGCGCGGTATCTTGAGGAGATTGTCGGAACGGTAAAGTCGATATCGAATGACCTGCTGTCGATCGGCTATGAGCTGTCCGGCATGGGCTCGAAGTTTTCGGAGCTGGGCACCGAGCAGGCGTCCACCAGCGAGGAGATGTCGGCGACCTTCGAGCAGCTCTTCACGTCCAATGACCTCATCTACAGGCGCACCGTCAACCAGAGGGACCAGGGCAGGAAGACCCGGGAGCTTTCCGGCATGACGGTCCAGACGCAGAAGGAGATCGGCGAATCGAGCCAGGCCGTGGTGGACAGCATGGAGGTCATATCCGATTCGACCCACGTGACCGAGTTCACCATGCGGAACCTGATCAATAAAATGAACGTGATCATGGCGGGCGGCAAATCCATCGACCAGTTCGTCGTCATGATCGACGACATCACCGACCGGATAAACCTGCTCAGCCTGAACGCCGCCATCGAGGCGGCCCGGGCCGGCGAGCACGGCCGGGGCTTCGCGGTGGTCGCCGACGAAATTGGCAAGCTCGCCCAGGCCACGTCGGACAACTCCAAGGAGATATCAACCAAGATCAGGCAGATATCACAGGACATCCAGGAGGGGATGGGGATGGTGAACAACACCAACAACTCCATCGAGGTTATCTTTAAGATGGTGGAAACGATAAACCAACGCATCGGTATCGTGGCGAAGCTGATGGCGAGTCAGGGCAAGGCCATACATGACGTCACGGCGCAGGCGGAGCTCATGGACGGCCTTTCCGAGGAGATAACCCGCTCCACGAGGGAGCAGAACACGGCCATGGAAGAGGTGCTGAAAACGATAGCGCGCCTCTCGGACATAGCCCAGGAAGTGTCGCAGTCCACGATCACGATAAGCAACATATCGAAATCCATAAACGGAAAAGTCAACCAGCTTGATGAAATCGTGAAGGGCATAGAGTGAAAGGGCCCGGATACAATCGCTAAGGCGGGAGGTTGCCCGCGGCGGAGTTAATTACTTGACGTCCGCGGCACTATACGTGATACTAATGAATGAATAAACGGTCCATTGTGATGAGTCATGCATGCAATTGCCATCGATGGTTTGTTTCTCAGGCTTGATCGAATCCATACCACATAAGGAGTCATTAACGATATGAAATTGTTTGATCTGATGAATGGCGATAACCGTCCCGGTTGTAAAAAGCGGATAGCGGCGGCGTCACGGCTGGCTCTCGTGGTGCTGCCCCTGTTCCTGCTGACCCAGTGTTTCCAGATCAGCCATGTGCTGGATCTGAAGGATGACGGCTCCATGGACGTGCGCTGGGTGTTCCGCTTCTCCAAGGCCCTGGACCAGGCCCAGAAGGGTCAGCAGCAGGGCGGCGAGAAGAAGGAACAGGGCCTGGGGGACATGATGGAAAAGGAAAAGAAGGAGCTCCCGGAGACCCTGAAAGGCCTGGTCAAGAACCTGAACTTCAAGAAAATTGAATCGGAATACGATGCCGGGCTGGAGGTTTCCTTCGTGGTCCCTGATTACGCGAAATTCCCCTTTGAAAAGATGAAGAAGGAAGAATTTCCCCTGATCCCTCGGTACCTGCCCGATAAGAAACAGATCGTGTTTCATTTCGAACCGATGAAAAAAAATGAAGATAAGAAAAAAGACGCCGGGGGCAAGGACGCGGAGAAAAAAGGAGCGGCCCCTGACGGATCGTCTTCCGGGGACCAGTCGATGGACCAGATGGGGAAACAGCTCACCCAGCTCTTTCTCTCGTCGGTGCGGTACCAGATTTATCTCGGGAAGAAAATCAACCCGGAAAGAATTATCATAAAGAGAGGCAAGGATGAAAAGAAGGTGGACATGCAGAAGATCTGCGATCTCACCCTCATCGATCTGCCCCTCTTCGCCATGTTCGGCGATAAAGAAGAGCCCTTTGACATGGTGCTTTTTTTAAAGTAACAGGATTATATCGTGCCGCGGCGGCTGCCGGCCGGCGGCGACAGATACTGATCCCCCTTCTTCTTCGAATTGCCGCCCGGGGAAGGGGGGATCAGTGATCAGTATAATCAGGATGGATATCCCTCTGTTGTATCATTCGTTCCTCGTCAAGAACAAGGTGAATTCTGCTCATCTCATCTTCAACCCGCTTCCGGTATTCCCGTGAAGTAAAGTAACGGGCGAGGCTGTCAGCTGCCGGGAGCAGCTGCTCCGACGGCCCGAAGGATACCGGTTTTTTCGTTTTCATGTCCCGTATGGTTCCGGTAACAAAGCCCCAGCTCAGGTCCGCGAGCGGATGGGACCCGAGATCACGGAGCACCGCCCGCATCATTCCTTCCCGGGCGGGGTCCATGAACATGAATTTCCCGGAGTACATGACCGCGGCGTGGAATTTCTCGGGAACATCCAGCACGGCGTCAGCCATGAGATCACCGGCAAATGTTTCCAGGAGGGTGGCCATGTGGCGGACCGCGCCGAGGCCGGGATAATTCTGGCCGGGAAGGCGCGGCCTCTCCCGGTTGAACTCCAGCCGCGGATTCTGCAGGCTGAGCCATTCCACAGCGATGGCCTTATACGTCTGCTTTGGTATGATGCCTTTGATATGGCGCTCATCAGGGGTATAGATCATCTCGGACAGGCGCAGTTCAATGAGAAGCCGCTCCGGCGCCTCCCTGCGATCAAAGAGTTTCAGGTAATGAATATGGCCGGGGTTCCTGTCGATCAGCAGCAGCGGCCTGGTGAAACCCGATTCGTGGAGGCAGTCCATGAGCCCGATCCGCTCCAGCAGCTCCAGGATTTCCCCGTGCCCGTAGCGGTTGAGAAACAGGTCATGGCATGCCTCGGTCCCGGAAAAAGAGCTCAGGGTGCATTCAAAGCGTTCACTGCTGAAATCGTATGCTTCGAACCTGGAGCCGGCGGGTTTCTCCCGGGATCCTTTTGCCCGGGACAGGGAATGCGCCAGCCTGGATAGTACATTGATCATGAGAGCCTGTTTATCGTGTTTTGATTGACGCAGGTCCAGCCGTCCTCTGCGGCCAACGGATTGCCCGTGTAACATGGTGCATCCAGCCCCGGAAAATACAAATAATTTTTCCAAAAAAGAGCAAGGTCTGAAGCCCGTTTCCATGCGGGCGTCCCGCGCCGGAGCTTCAATAATTGCCGGCGTGACCGCATAGTGCTTGACGGAATCCCCCGATGAGTATCCATTAATCTCTTGATAAGCGGCAGTATCAATGCCCCGGCTCAATGACGGGGAAGGGATACCGCGCGCCGGCATTTATATCATACAGGTTTGCCAGTATACCATAGAGGGAGGATTTATGTCGTTAAAAAAACTGTTTATCTTACTTGTGTGCGTGACCCTGGTTCCCTTTGCCTTTTCATGCAAAAAGCAGAGCGGGGAGACCATTAAGATCGGCGCGATATTCGCGGTGACCGGCCCGGCCTCGTTTCTGGGCGCCCCGGAGGCTAAAACGGCCCAGATGATGGTTGATGAAATCAACGGCAACGGCGGGATCAACGGCAAGAACCTGGAGCTTGTCGTCAAGGATTCGGCGGGAAGCCCCGAGAAGGCGATATCCTTCGCCAAGCAGCTCATCGAGGAAGAAAAGGTCTTCGCCATCATCGGTCCTTCCACCAGCGGGGAGACGATGAAGATCAAGACCATCTGCGAAGAGGGGAAAACCATCCTCATTTCATGCGCCGCTGCGGAAGTGATCACGAACCCGGTCGCGAAATATATCTTCAAGGTGGCACAGAACGACAGCTTCGGGGCCCAGAAGATCTGCGAGGCAATGAAAAAGAAGGGGATACATAAAATCGGCCTCGTATCCAGCAACGACGGCTACGGCATCGCCGGCAAGGAGCAGATGGAGAAGGCCGCGGCCCGCAACGGCATAGCGGTCATCATCAGCGAGGTGTACGACAAGAAGGCCACCGACCTGACCGGTGTGCTCACGAAGCTCAAGGCGAAGAACGTCCAGGCAGTGGTGAACTGGTCGATCGTGCCGGCGCAGTCCATCGTCCCCAAGAACATGAAGCAGATTAACCTGGACGTGCCGCTCTTCCAGAGCAGCGGCTTCGGCAATATCAAGTATGCCAAGGAAGCCGGCGAGGCGGGCGAAGGAATCATCTTTCCATGCGGCCGGCTGCTTATCGCCGAGTCCCTGCCGGAGAACCATCCCCAGAAAGCGGTGCTGATGAAGTATAAAAAAGATTTCGAATCAAAGTTCGGCGAGGAGGCCAGCACCTTCGGCGGCCATGCCTATGACGCTGTTATCATACTGGCGGAGGTCCTCAAAAAGTCAGGCGCCGACAGGGAAAAGGTCCGTGACGGCATCGAAAGCCTCAAAGGGTTTGCCGGCATAGGCGGTATCTATAATTTTACGCCGCAGGACCATCTCGGTCTTGATATCAATGCGTTTGAAATGCTGACCGTCAAGGGCGGTAAGTTCGTAAAATACGAAGATAAATGAAAAATCCGGTGCGGGCGGCGCTTCGCGGCACCGCCCCCCATTAATCATTGCCGCGGCCCGCTAAGTGCTTGACGTAAAGAAGACGATGGTATTGATTTACACTAATTTTTTCCTGCCCTGAAGTATAAATTTTTTGATTATCAAATTTTATAAAGGAGTTAGACTGGAGGCGTCATGTTAATAAAAAAACTGTTTGCAACAATGGTTTGTATAAGCCTGCTTCCCCTCGCGTTTTCCTGCAAAAAGCAGAGCGGTGAAACCATCAAGATCGGCGCGATATTCGCAGTGACCGGCCCGGCCTCGAATCTCGGCGCGCCGGAGGCGAAAACCGCCCAGATGATGGTCGATGAAATAAACAATAATGGCGGGATCAACGGTAAGCAGCTCAAGCTGATCATCAAGGACTCGGCCGGGAACCCGGAAAAGGCCATCTCCTACGCAAAACAGCTGATAGAGGAAGACAGGGTGATCGCCATCGTGGGACCTTCCACAAGCGGTGAAACGATGAAGATCAAGGCCATCTGCGAGGATGCCAAAACGATCCTCATCTCCTGCGCGGCGGCCGAGGTGATCGTCAATCCCGTCGCCAGGTACGTGTTCAAGTCACCGCAGAAGGACAGCTTCGCGGCCCTGAAGATCTTCGAGGTCATGAAGAAGAAAGGGATAACCAGAATCGGCGTCGTGTCAAGCAACGACGGCTTCGGCGTGGCCGGCAAGGAGCAGCTGGAGAAACTGGCCCCGGCCCACGGCATAACGGTCATTATCAGCGAGGTGTACGACAAGAAGGCTACCGACCTGACCGGCGTGCTCACGAAGCTCAAGGCGAAAAATGTCCAGGCCGTGGTGAACTGGTCGATCGTGCCGGCGCAATCCATTGTCGCGAAAAATGTGAAGCAGCTCAACATGAACGTGCCCCTCTTCCAGAGCCACGGGTTCGGCAACATCAAGTATGTCAAGGAAGCCGGTGAGGCGGCCGAGGGGATTATCTTTCCCTGCGGGCGGCTCCTCATCGCCGAGTCCCTTCCGGAGAACCATCCCCAGAAGAAGCTGCTGATGCAGTACAAGAAGGACTATGAATCGAGATACGGCGAGGAGGCCAGCACCTTCGGCGGCCACGGTTATGACGCCATGCTGGTCCTGATCGAGGCAATCAAGAAGGCGGGCGCGGACAAGGAAAAGGTGCGCGACGCCATCGAAAACATGAAGGGCCTTGCCGGCACCGCCGGCGTCTTCAATTTTTCGCCCCAGGATCACAATGGGCTTGACATAAACGCCTTTGATATGCTCACCGTAAAAGGCGGCAAGTTCGCCAGGTACGAATAGGAAATTTTATATGTCAGCGTGAAGGCGGCGTCACGGGACGCCGCCTTCACGCGTTTAAGGCGCCATGTCTTTTGAACAATTATTCCAATATGTCCTTTCCGGCATAACCAACGGCAGTATCTACGCCATTGTGGCCATCGGGTTCAATATCATCTATAACACCACGGGAATAATCAATTTCGCCCAGGGTGAATTCGTCATGCTCGGCGGGATGACCGCCATATCCCTTTCCGCGTTCATGCCCCTCCCGCTGGCCATACTTGCCGCGGTGGTCATTACCTCCTTCGCGGGGGCCCTGATCGACTTTTTCTTCATCCGGAGGCTGAAGAGACCCTCGGTCCTTAATATGATCATCGTCACCGTCGGCCTTTCCATCATGATCAGGGAAATAGCCCTGCATATATGGGACGAGAAGGTGCGGTCCCTGCCCTATTTCACCGGCAACGAGGTGTCCTCCATCAACCTGCTGGGCGCGTATATCTCCCCGCAGGTGCTCTGGGTCCTGGGTGTTTCCGCCGTGATCGTCGTGTTCCTCGGAGGGTTTTTCAAGCTCACCCTCACCGGGCGGTCCATGCGGGCCTGCGCGTCCAACATAACCGCCGCGCGGCTCTGCGGCATCAATACCAGGAACATGGTCACCATTTCCTTCATGCTGAGCGCCGCCATCGGGGCGCTGGCGGGGTGCGTCATATCCCCCATCACACAGACCCAGTACGATTGCGGCACCTCCCTTGCCATCAAGGGTTTCACCGTGGCGATCCTGGGCGGAATGGGCAACAGCACCGGGGCCGTCATCGGCGGGATCATCATCGGGCTCCTGGAGGCTTTCAGCATCAGCGTTCTGCCCCTGGCGTACAAGGACGCGATCGCCATAGCCATTCTCCTGGTCATCCTCTTCGTCAAGCCCAGCGGGCTCCTGGGCACCAGGGAAGCGGCGGAGCTGAAGGAATTCTGATGGCCATGAAAAAGTACATTCCCGTCTTCGGACTTATCGCCTGCATCATTGTTTTCCAGGTCATCGTCTCGGCGGTGAACCGGGAGTTTTATCTTACCCAGCTCACCATGGCCTCGTATTATTCCCTGGTGATCCTGGGCCTCACGGTGCTCATGGGATACGCCGGGCAGATTTCCATGGGCCACGCCGCCTTTTTCGCCATGGGAGGGTACACGACCGCCGTGCTCACGACCCGTAACCTGATGAACGTGAAGGACAGCGCCGTCATTGACCTTGCCCGGAGCATGGGCCTCACGATCGTGGAAAAGAACGCCTATGGCAGCGAGATACAGCACCTGTCGCCCTGGGCGGCCCTGGCGATCGCGGTGGTGCTGACGGCCGTGGTGGCCTTTCTCATCGGCATACCGATCCTCAAGCTCAAGGGCCACTACCTGGCCATGGCGACACTGGGTTTCGGCATAATCGTATACCGGATCGCGCTGGGCTCGCGGATGTTCGGCGAGGCGGACGGCATATCGGACATCCCTGCTTTTAAAATCGCCGGGAGCCTGGCCGTAAGCGGCGACCCGGCCCTGCGGGTGCAGAATTTTTACATCGCGTCTTTCCTGGTTGTTGTGGGTGTCGTTCTGTTGATGAACATGATCAATTCGCGCGTTGGGCGGGCCCTGCGCTCCATCCATGGAAGTGAAGAGGCCGCCAACGCCATGGGCGTCGACACGGCGCGGTATAAACTTTTCATATTCGTCCTTTCCGCCGTTTTTGCCTGCGTTGCCGGTGTGTTTCTCACGCACTTCAACGGCGGGGTCGGTCCCTCTGAAGCGGATGTCATGAAATCGGTCAGCTATGTCGCCATCGTGGCGGTCGGGGGCATGGCGAACCTCTGGGGCGCCCTGGTCATGGGTGTTGTCCTCAATTACCTGTCACTGCGCGGTTACTTCGGAAGCTACGATGAATTCGTGTTCGGGAGCATCCTCATTGTCATCATGCTCTTTTTCCCCGACGGCCTTCTTACAATGGACAATGCCCGGGCCGTGGCCCGCGCGGCGGCGCGGCTCAAAAACAGAATCGGTTCCGGCGGAAAAAAATGAGTTATCTCGAAATACATAACATGTGCCGTTCCTTCGGCGGGCTCAAGGCCGTGGACGGGGTTTCCTTCAGCGTTGATAAAAACGCGATCAAGGCCGTCATCGGTCCCAACGGCGCCGGCAAAACAACCCTCTTCAACCTCATCGCGGGATCGCTGGCGCCTGATTCCGGGGAGGCCTATATCGGGGGGTCGCCGATCCACAACCTCCCGCCCTACCGGATCGCGCGGCAGGGCATATCGCGCACGTTCCAGAACATCAAGCTCTTTTCGAACATGACGGTCCTGGAAAACGTCATGATCGGTAGGCATATCCGGAGCCATGCCGGCCTGGTGCAGGCCATGCTCCACCTTCCCGGCTCGCGCAGGGAAGAGCGCGACATCAGGGAGCGGTCGATGGAGCTGCTGGCGATGATGGAGATCGGCGACCTGGCGGCGCAGGAAGCGACGAGCCTTGCCTTCGGCAAGCAGCGCATCGTGGAGATTGCCCGGGCCCTGGCGACGGAGCCGTCGCTGCTCCTGCTGGACGAACCGGCCGCGGGACTGAACATTTACGAGACGGCCCAGATATCGGACATGATCATGAAGATCAGGGAGCGGGGCATCACGGTACTGGTCATCGAGCACGACATGTCCCTGGTCATGAACATATCGGACGAAATCGTGGTGCTTTCATCGGGAAGAAAAATCGCCGAGGGAGTACCCGTGGAGATACAGAAAAATGAAGAGGTGATCCGCGTGTACCTGGGGGAGGAGGATGCTTAAGATACGAAACCTCTATTCCGGATTCGGCAACCTCCGCGTGCTGAAGGGGGTGTCCCTCCACGTGGACCCGGGGGAGATCGTGACGATCATCGGAGGGAACGGGTCGGGGAAGAGCACCCTGCTGGACACCGTGGCGGGTATCGTCACTGCCCTGGAAGGAGAGATCGTCTTTAACGGTGAGAATATCACCGCCGCCGCGCCGGAGAAAATCGTGGCCGCCGGCTGTTCCCTCGTGCCGGAGGGGCGCCTTGTCTTCAACACCATGAGTGTCAGGGAGAACCTGCTGCTGGGGGCGTATACCCGCATCCGCGGCGACCGTCACATCGACATCAACGCGGAGCTTGACGTTATATTCACGATGTTTCCCCGCCTCCAGGAGCGCGAGCACCAGCTGGGCGGCACCCTGTCGGGCGGCGAGCAGCAGATGCTGGCCATCGGCAGGGCCCTCATGGCCAGGCCCAGGGTGATAATGCTCGACGAGCCCTCCATGGGACTGGCGCCGATAATCGTGAAAAGCATATTCGAGGAAATACGAAAGCTCCGGGACGCCGGCAACACGATACTGCTGGTCGAGCAGAACGCCCGCGCGGCGCTCCGTATCGCCGACCGCGGCTATGTGATCGAGACCGGGCAGATGGTCCTGGAGGGCACGTCCGAGGAGCTGTTGAACAATAATGACGTGCAGCGGGCCTACCTGGGCAAGGATTACCGGAGCATCAGCGAGTAGGAGTACCCTTCCGCGTTTCGGACCTTGCAGGTCCGAAACG
>CAZZHU010000068.1:17186-21154 GCA_964654045.1 uncultured Leptospirales bacterium | reverse complement strand
AATCCGGAAAAGACATACAACTCTCTCATCAAGTCCCTCCAGGCAATCAGATTCAATTCCCCACGCGGCATCAAAGTGCTGCTGAAGCCTAACATCATCGGTCAGAACACCCCTGACCAGGCCACAACGACGCATCCCGGGATCATGGATGCGGTGTGCAGATACTTATCTGAACATGACTGCCGCATAAGCATAGGTGATTCATCAGCCTTCTATCAGGGAGGCGGGACCCTGGCCGGGATGGAGACATCGGGAATTGCGGCGGTGGCCAGGAAATTCGGAGCCGCTATCCTGCCCTTCGAATCGACCAGACTAAGGAAAATATCATCGGGAACATACCTCAATCCATTCTATGTGACGGAAGCGGTTTTCGATCATGACCTTGTGGTTAATCTTCCAAAATTGAAAGTCCACCGCCTGGCGAAATACACAGGGGCGATAAAGAACATGTATGGATGCGTTGTGGGCGGGTCCAAACAGATCTATCACAAGCAATACCAGCACCACGATAATTACCAGGAATTATGGGGGAAACCGCTCGTCGATGTGTACGAGGCCGTGACACCCCGCCTGACCGTCATGGATGCGGTTATCGGCCTCGACAGGGACGGTCCGGCGGCAAACGGGGAGCCACGGTTCACGGGATTGATGCTTGCTTCTGAAAGCGGTCCGGCGCTGGATGTAGTCGCATGCCGTATCATCGGGTTCGATCCTGGATGGGTGCCGGCGGTGCGCGAAGCCATTGAACGGGGCCTGGTGGCGATTGAGGATATCACAGTCCATGGTTCGGTACCGTCCATACCATACGTGAAACTTCCGGAAGTGAAAATTTCAAAGGGTTTCATGCGGAAAGTGGATGATTATTTCTTTGACCGGTTTATAGTCAGCCCGGCTATCAACAGGAAAAAGTGCACGGGGTGTGACGCCTGTATCACGAAATGCGCTGTTAGTGCCATACAATATGACAGCAGCCATCTTCCCGTCATCGATTACCATTCATGCATACATTGTTATTGCTGCGAATCGTATTGCGGACAGGGAGCCATCAGCCTCCAGGGGGGGGCGGTTAACCTGCTCATGCGGGGTATCAGGCATATTATAAAGCTGTGAATGGCTGCCCCGGGCAGCCCGGGGCCCTGCCCCAGCCTACATCATTGAAAAATAATAGTTCTCGATCATCTCGAAATTCTTTTTAACGGCCTGGGCTCCGGTAATGATATTCATGTGACCGGGAAGAAGATATTCGATGTCGAGCTTTGATATGCGCTTGATGCTTTCGATCAGTTTTTTACCGTCGCCCCCCGGGAAATCGACCCTGCCAACGCTCTGCTCGAAGACAAGGTCCCCGCAAACCAGGGTCTTTTTCTCTTTCCAGTAGATGCTGATGGAACCCGGGGAATGGCCCGGAGTATGATAGATCTCGAGGTCGGTCCCGGCGACGTTCCACAAGCCTTCCTTCATGACGATATTGAATTCGATCTTGGGGAAGGCCATCCCGAACATCTGGAAGAACTGAGGTCCCAGCTTGTTGTAAAAGCTAATTTCCTCCTCATGCATCCCGAGGGGAATATTTTTCCCGGCAAAATCAAGGGAGCCTTCAAAATGATCCGGATGGCAGTGGGTGTTAATACAGTAACGGATGTCCTTCGGATTGAGGCCGTCCTTTTTCATCTCTTCATAGCGCATGTCGAGGTAATTCTTGAGTCCCGGATCAAAGAGGATGTTTAAGGGGTCGCCGAAGTAGAACATGTTGGCATTGTTCACGAAATACCCTTTCCACACATACGAATAGACACCGTCGCATACTTTCATTCTGTCACTCCTTTTGTTTTGTAGGTACTGGACGTCCGAGCTTTTCCAATACTTTCTTGATGTCATCCCAGACGTCGCGGCGAAGGGGGCTTGCCTCCCCGCCGTTTCTGAGGAGATAGCTCGGATGATAGGTCGGCATCACGGGAATGCCGCAAAATTCGCCCCACGCTCCCCGAAGTTTTGTTATCCCTGATGACGTATTCAGAAGAAACTTGGATGATGGACTGCCCAGGGCCACGATGACACGGGGTTGTATGATTCCGATCTGTTGCCTTATAAAGGGCGCGCAGGCAAGAAGTTCCTCATTATCCGGCGGGCGATCGCGTTCCATCCTCATGTCTACCGTGGGTCTGCACTTTACCAGGTTGGCGATGAACACTCCCGCGCGGGGTATCCCCATTCCAAGTTCAATTATCCTTGTGAGAAGTTCGCCGGCCCGGCCGACAAAGGGCCGGCCAGTAAGATCTTCCTGTCTGCCGGGTCCTTCCCCGATGAACATGACTTCGGCATCGGGGTCACCTTCCCCGAAAACTGTTTTCGTCCGGGTCCCGGCCAGCCGGCACCTGGAGCATTGCTCGACCTGTTCCCGGAGGGTCAAAAGCATTCGGTCTTTTGTATCCATAAGTCAATCATCAGAATGATTTTGTATTTGTCAAATCTTCCTGTTTTTTCTAACATGAAAAAATAACTATGTTTTTATGCAAAACTGCTGTTTTATGCTTGAGAAGACAGGGCGGGAAATTTGCAGGGGACTGCTGTCCCCAGACTATTTTTGAATAAAAAAAGTAATGCAGCACGTCAAATATTAACTCAGAGGAGATGAGATATGGATTACTTCGATTCATTTGAAACGAAAGCCGGGATCAGCCCGCTGAAGGGTTTTTTGTTCAAGGAAGCCCATCTGGATAATGTCATGATAACCTGGGTGGAAATGGAACCGGGTTCAATACTGCCGGAGCACAAGCACGATCATCAGCAGATAAGCCTCGTCGTTGAAGGAAAACTGGAGCTGACCGTTGGCGGGACAACAAGGCAGATGAAAAAGGGCGACGTGGCTGTCGTCCCTTCGCAGGTAGTTCACAGCGGTCGCGTTCTGGATGAATTCACCATAGCCGTTGACGCGTGGAACCCCATACGGGAGGATTATATCAAAAAATAATGACGGATACCGGAATTTACAATATCCCTGATCCCGATGATTTTGAAGAAGAGCAGGAACGGCAGCCGGGACCCCTGGCAAAATTTCCGTCGCCCCGTCATGGGTTTCCGGCGCTTGTACTTTTCCTGGCATTTTATGTGGCAACAGCGGTCTACAACGGGTACCCGGCAGGCGACTACCTCTGGCTGAGCGGCAATGCTCTTTTCCGTGACCATCAATACTGGAGACTGCTCACTTCCCTGTTCACTCATGCCGACCTTTCCCATCTTCTCGGGAATACACTGATATTTCTGGTATTCGGGTGGATGCTTAAGGCGTATTTCGGATTGCTGGTTTTTCCGGCAGCATCCCTTGCGATCGGATTGTTGACCAACCTGATAACCATTGCCGCATATGAACCCCGAATAAGGCTGGTGGGGGCTTCCGGCATGGCCTATGGCATGGTTGCGCTCTGGCTGGTCTTTTATATCCACCATGACACAGACCACGCGGTCCCTGTCCGCATAGTAAGGGCAATCGGATTCGCGCTGGTCATGATGTTCCCGTCAACCTTTGATCCGCGCGTCAGCTACCTTGCCCATGCCATAGGTTTTGGGACCGGCTTAATAATCGGTTTTCTACTCCTTCCATTCATTAATGCCCGTGAACCATCATGACCGGAGCAATAATGAAATTTCATCGCCTCCATGAGCCGATGGTGTAAAAAGTTCTTGTAAAATAGCATCAATTTTTCGATCTAATTTTAGACAATGAAAATTCTGGTGATCTGTTTTTTCGGAGCTGTACATGTACGGTGAAATGCACCTGTCACGGCGGGAACTGCGGTCCTGCATGGACCTGGGGAAAGCCCTGACCTCGGAATTGGACCAGAACAAGCTGTTCGGGACAATATTGAAAAAGCTGTCCGACCTGATACCCGCGGACATCTGGTCACTCATGCTCGTTGAGCGGGATAGGAATGAGCTGATTTTCAAGTTAAGCGTCGATCTCAATATTG
>CAZZHU010000068.1:0-17176 GCA_964654045.1 uncultured Leptospirales bacterium | reverse complement strand
TAAAAAACTGCCAGTATTTCAATGATAAAATTGACCGCATGTCAGGAAAAAACACCAGGTCGGTCATGTGCGTGCCCCTGATATTCGGCAGCCAGACTGTTGGCGTAATTGAGGCGATAAATCCTTATAAAACAAGCAAAAAGGCACTTTCACTTCTGATGTTTGTAGCGGATTACGCGGCCATTGCTGTCGAAAATACCAGACGATACCATTATATTAATGACCTTGCGAATAAAGATAACCTTACCGGACTGTACAATACCAGGTATTTATACAACAGGCTTTCTGAACTGTTTGAATCCAGCAAAGCGAATGGAAAGCACTTCGGGCTTATTTTCATGGACCTTGACAACTTCAAGAAGATCGTGGACACTCACGGCCACCTGAACGGCAGCCAGGCCATACAGGAAGTCGCCTATACAATCAGGGAATCACTGACTGAACCCGCCTTCGGGGTGAGCTATGGCGGTGATGAATTTGTCATTGTGCTGCCGGGGTATGACAAAAGATCGGCCATACTCAAAGCGGAGGAAATCAGATCATTGATGGAAAAGACCGTCTATCTGTCAAACAAGGGTGTTAACGTGAGGCTGAGTGCAAGTTTTGGAGTGGCCGCATACCCGGAAGATGCTTCAAATATAACGCGGCTTCTCTCGGTTGCGGACAGGGCCATGTTCAATATCAAGGATAAAGGTAAAAATGCAGTCGGCACCCTGTTTTAAGCACGGACCGTACCCGAGTGGATTTAATCGCCTTTATACTTGACGATATTTTTCTCCTCAATAAGAAGCACGGCCGCTGCAATAACCGTGGTCCATAGACCGTTTTTATTACCTTCGGAGGACTGGCATATGTTCCGCGTTTTGAAAATATGTCCGCTCGCGCGATATACCTGTTTCCTTTCGTCCCACGCCTGATCAGAATCAAAGGGAATGCCCAGTGTGGACGCGAGCATTGTTGCCGCCAGGTCTTCGGCAAAATCACCGGATAGTTTGGCAACTTCTCCAAATGAATGATGTTCCGAGAGATATCCGTAGTTCTCCTGGTCCCGCGGCATTGCTATACCGATTGCCGCTGATACCAGTCTGTTGGGTTCATTGGTTTCGTTGCGCGCCATAACGCAGAATGTAATCTGCCCCGGGTGCAGCAGTTTTATGCCCTCTTTCTGGGGAATTATCTTACATTTCGGCGGCAATATGCTGGAGACGTAAACAAGATTGCATTTTTCAATGCCGGCATTTCTCAATGCAAGCTCAAAAGAAGAAAGCTTGTTTTTATGAACGCCCACGCCTTTTGTAAGAAACAACTTATTGGGTACCATGCCGCCTCTTTGTAACGATAGAAATGTAAATACTATTTTATGTCACCAAAAAATGACAAGAATTATTTTATAGTATTGTATATATTTTAAAATATATTGATACTGCCATTAAGGGAATCATTCCTCAATAATACGGATGCAATAAAGTAAAATGGCATACATTAAAACAGGTACAATTTTTTTAAAACAGAAATTATGACAAGAAAAAAATGGTAATAATAATTTTTTTTGAGATTTAATTGATGGGTATTTTAAGTGTGGCTGTAGTTTTATTATTCTCAGAGGTTATGGTGAAATCACGGTCACTGGCACCCATACTTCTGAGCATCATGGATATGAGGATCAGGCCGAGTCCGGCGCCTTCATCGATCTCGGTGCTTACTTCATCGTCATTTTCAGCGAAATATTCAGTAATATCATTATACCGGCTGGCGCATTTGAGCTTATTCTGCACTGTGGTTTTTTCCCGCTCAGTCATTTCCACCGGATTTGACACTATTATCTGCAGGGAATTAGATCCCGATTGAATGATGACCTCGGCCCTCATGTCATATTCCCGGGCCAGCCTCTCCAGGCTTGCCGCGTTTTCCCTGCTTAATTCAAGCTTGAAGAGTTTAAGGGCCATTTCATATTCAAGAATATCTTCCGAACTGTTTTTTGAGGAATATCCTTCGAAATAGATATTTTTAAAATTTGCTTTAACGGCATTGATAACGAGTTCTTTAAGGCATGTGTAGACCGGCGGCATCATCTCGGGTTTGTTATAATTGGAAAAAATAAGACCGAGAACCTCTTTCATGCGGGTTTCAACATAATCGCTAACAGAATAAGCAAGGATCTTAATTTTTTTATTCTGTTTAACTGCTTCTTCAAGTGTCATATCAATCATACATTCACCTATGTCAGTTTGCATAAAAATATTAGAATTATCAAGCTAAATAATCAAACAATTTCATGAAAATATCTATATAAAATATCCATTATGTTTATTAAATATCAGAATACCATGAAGAATTGCAAATTTTTATTTGATATTGAGAATTATTCAATTATATTAAGAAACAGGTTTTCCAATACCTGAAACCAGTCGAGGTTTTTCAATATAATTATAAGGAACCATGAACTCTATCTTGTATACTTCATACGAAATAATGGCGTTACGGGAAATCAAAGAATGGGAACATGCTAAAAAAGGCATGATACTGAAAACTATGGATGCCCTCGGAAAGCCGGTTACTGTTATTTTTGATAATATACCCCGCTCACTTAGACTGACTATCGAAAAAGCGGTGCTCGGCTTCATGGAAATGCTGAAGGATATATCCTACTGGACTTATTCTGAAAAAAGTATTGTCAATAAAGCGAAAAAAGCCGGATTGCGGATCACTTCCAGCTCTCAACTGGCATACCAGGATCTTGAGACGCTTGACAGGATAGCATACGGGTTTTTCACCAGGAACAAGATTATTGCCGCCCTTGAGGGAGCGGGATGCGGCATGGGCGGACTTCCCCTGACTGCGGCCGATATTCCCGTTCTTATGGGTATTATATTCAGATCTATCCAGCAGATTGGCTCTTCCTACGGTTTTAACATGCAGGACCCGTCCATGCTGCCGGTTGTGATGAGCATTTATAACGCCGGAAGCTGTAATTCGGTGGCGGTCAAATCAACAGTGCTGGCTGACATGCATATTGCCTCCGCCGCTCTGGCCGGCAAAACGGCCTATGCCGGGGCTGCCGCAGGCACGAAAACATCTCTCCTGGTGAACTTCATTGAAAAATCCACCGGGGCTTTTCCCATCCAGATAGCCCAGAATCTGTCAAAAAGAAAGCTTGGCCAGCTTATACCGGTCATAGGGGCTGTCATCGGCGCAGGTTTCAATTACTGGCTGATGGGCAGTACCATTACCTCTGCGTATATGATATTCAGGAAACTACATCTGGAAAGAAAACAATCAGCCGAGGAGATCATGCCGATCGTAAAAAGATCGCACACTCATATAAAACGGTTAACAAGACTTTTACGCTCCAGATAAAATGAAATGATTTATATTATCGGTGTCGACCACCTGGTGCAGTATAATGGTCCTGTACCGGAATCAATTCGGATCGAATTCAGATCATATTTAACGAGGTTATGCAGCGAACTGTATATCGCTATTATTGCCGAGGAATTCAGTGAAGAGGCGTTGCGCGATGTTTATCACGCAACGGAAGAAACAGCGATGGAAGCCGCGAAGATGATCGGGGTGGAGCACCGTTACTGCGACCCCGGTGAAAAGGAATTGGCGGAACTTGGTATTCCATACTTCAGGGATCTCATTGAACAGGCACGAAGGGACTGCGGCGCCCCTGCTTCATATATTATTGACCAGGAATTCAGAATACAAGTGAGGGACCGCGCCGCTGCCATGGCCAAATCATACTGGCATATCCGCGAAAAATACTGGTATTCGCGGTTGCGGGATGTTTTACATGAAAATATACTTTTCATATGCGGTCATGAACATGTTGATAGATTCAATTCTCTCCTCCGGGAATGCGGCCAACCAGGTTCAATTGTGGATAATTTCTGGAAAGAAGAAATTTTTAAGGATTATGCCAATATAGATCTGGCATGAAAACCGTCGCACCCCCCTTGCAGGGGTAAATTACATTTATCGGCGGCATAGTGACGATAAAAGTCACCTGTCAGGTTGTGAGAATCGACAAAGAAAGGAATTTGCCATGGAATATTCGCAGGAACAAAATTCAAAGATCACCCTGGTGATTGAAAAGCTTTCAAAAGGAGATGTCGACATCAAAAATTCCCCCGCAACGAAAGTAATGGCCATTAACCTTCTGAATGCATTCGGATGGGATATTGAAAAGGTATTTCGTTCCCTGGGTTCATGAAAATCCTCTTAAAAACTCACTGTATTATTAGTCTTTAATCAGCATTATATAGCCGATGTATATAGTAGACTTGTTGCAATTTTAAATAATTATAGGGATCTAAGGGGCTAAGCCCCTTACAAGCCCCCGCATCCCGACCAGTCGGGACTGCGAGCGCGAGACGCCAGTTTCGCAACAAGTCTATTAGTTGTTATATTTTTTATATATTCTATGAATTTGTTATTGATATGTAAAATATAATAATCAGTAATAACAATATTATTATATATTTTAGAGTGTAATAGAATATACAAGCCGAAAAAAATTACGAAGATCTAAATAACTATTATTACATTAAATTAAACTGAAATGAAAAAGAATACTCCTTCAACAAACAAGTTATTCCTTGAAATCCTGCCGGACTTCATTTCCCAGGGAGAGCTCACCAATGTTTTTTCCAGGTCGAAAATTAAACTCCTCATTCAGAGTAATGTCAAAACTGCCTGGATCGTTTCATCGGAACCGGTTGATTCAGTAATCTATCTCACGATGGTAAACACTTTCAGCCAGGCCGGGATACAGGTTAAGAGTTTTTATTTCGATACACCAGATGCCCGGCATATCGATATCTTGAGAAGCGCGGTTAATGACCTTACAAAAGCCGTCAACGCCGGCGGTTGCATGATCATATCATACCGCACCAGATTCGCACTTCCGTTAATTGCAAGCATGCATATTTTTAACGGGAGAAGCGTCAACGAAGCCATTGCCGCAGTGCAGCAGATAAAAAAAGACGCGACGGAACTCAACCAATACCGGGATGTACTTGAATTATTCAAGGAATCACTTTCCCGGCCTTCTGATGACGCGCGGCAGATACGGGATGCCATACAAGTCGATCGCATAGTGACCCCTGCTAAACCGCCCCGCAAGGGTCATGTTGAAAAAAAACCTGCCGGTGATTCTATAGCACCGCTGCCCGTGCCGGCTGTACAGCAAACGAAAACATCAGCCCCTGACCGGGCTTCGGCATCGAAACAGAAACCCGAAAGGCTATCAAGCGTCCCGGGTGGAAAAAGCCATGACAAAAAAGAAGCGGTGAAGGATATGTCCGCGCCCTCTGAACCGTCTTCTACAAAACCTGTATCGGCCGGACCTTTTTATCGTTCGATCCGTTTTAAGCTCGTATCGATTATATCCTTCATAATAATCGCGTCCCTCACGGGAATGATATTCCTCGCAAGTTATTTCTTCAAGAATGACAACATGATAAGGGTACAGGAAAGCAACCTGCAGATATCGGAAGTCATAGCCCTTAAGATTAAATCCGAGATCGAAAAGTACCAGATCATGTCATCCGTGATGCTTAAGGAAAAAATGGAAAACGTCACGGGAGAGGAAAACCTTCTGGCGGACGGGCAGAAGGAAGTTTTATTCGCGGGAATAGCCAGGCATTCGGAAAAAACCGGACGGCAGGAATTCGTTAAAACATTTTTCAACAAGCCCCTGATGAATAAATACCTGATAAATGATAATGACATAAATACGCTTAATGATAAAAATCTCCATGCGCTCTCCTTCTCGGGTGAACATCTCATTGTCAATGTTTCCCCGTATCTGGACAATCCCGTTTTCTCATTGAGCTTTCCCTTTGAACGCGACGCAAACGGCGCTGCTAAATCAATTCTCGTCAGCTATATTAAACTGGATAACCTGCTCAAAACGTTCACTACAACCGGCATAACGCAGGTGTTCATGGTCAATTACAAGGGAGACGTAATAGCACATCCGGATAACAATGTCGTCCGCAGCGGCGCCAATTATGCACCCCTTCCCATATGCAGCATGATGATGAAGAGTAAGATTGACAACGGACAGACCAGGTACAAGGATTCAAAAGGAATATACTATCTGGGATCCTTCAAGAAAATTGACCTCGGCGGGTTCGGAATAATAGCCACGGCTGATGAAAAAAAGGCCTTCGAGGCCGTGTATGACATACAGCGCCGGAATATGATCATCATGGGCATCGTCCTTACGGCTGCGATACTGATCATATTCTTTTTCGGCAAGACAATAACCACGCCGATCATACGTCTCGTCGGAGCGACAAGAAAGATCATAGCGGGTCAGTACAGAGTTGACATCGCGCCGACAACGAAAGATGAAATCGGACAGCTTACCAGCACCTTCATTGAAATGGGGAAAGGCCTTGAAGAAAGGGAGAAGATCAAGAACGCTTTCGGAAAATTCGTAAACAAGGAACTCGCTGAAGCGGCCCTTCGGGAGGACCTGCAGCTCGGCGGGGAACGTAAAACCGTGGCCATCCTGTTTTCCGACATCAGGCAATTTACATCGATTTCAGAAAAACTTGAACCTGAAGAAGTCGTTGAATTTCTGAACATCTATATGACCAAGATGGTTTCCTGCATTGAACAGTCCAATGGCATCGTGGACAAATTTATAGGAGATGCCATCATGGCGGTCTGGGGTACACCAATTTCCAAGGGTAACGATACGGAAAACGCGATAAACAGCGCCCTTCTCATGCGCCGGGAACTTGTCGAATTCAACAAGGGGCGCGGCGGGGATAAGAAACCTGTCATAAGCATAGGATGCGGCATCAATACGGGCACGGTGCTGGCGGGTCAGATCGGATCAGAAAACCGCATGGAATACACCGTTATCGGAGACCCGGTTAACCTTGCATCACGAATTGAACAGCTGAACAAGCCCTTCGGGACGGATATCCTCATAAGCGAGGATTCCTATAAACTGGTGAGAAATATATTCGCGGTTGAAAAAATGAAACAGATCAAGGTCAAGGGAAAAATGGAGCCGCAGCAGATATACGCGGTCCTTGGCCGAATGGAAGACCAGGACAGGCCTAAATCTCTAAGAGAACTTCAAACCATTATCGGGATCGACCCGGGCTCGCTGTTATCAGATGATGATGTCATGCAGGTGCTGGATCGCGGTGAAGAAAAATATGAGATTATCGAAAAGTGATATCGTAGCGGCATCAATTGGCACCGCGATACTTGCAGTCCTGTTATACCTCCTGTACGCGGATATAATGGACAGGTCGGGCGGCGGTAAAACAAAGCTGATCGGTAAAATTACGGCAAAAACCAATAAAGCCGAACGTAAATTTTCATCACAGGTGGTGTGGGATGGCGTATACAAGGGGACATCCCTTTATAATTACGATACCATCCGGACAGCCGATCATTCACAGGCGTCGATCAGGCTGATTGACGGCACGGTGATCACACTTAACGAGAACAGCATGATCCTTCTTTCATTATCGGAAAAGGAAGTTGATATCAAGTTCATACAGGGAACCATGAGCGCCAGCCAGAGCGATGTGAAAGGCTCAAAGGCTCAAAAAGTCAATATCGAATCAGGCGATTCGAAAATTTCATTGCGCGGCAGTGATATCAGCCTTTCACAGGACCGCGACAACCAGCTGCAGATGACTGTAAACCGGGGCAAAGCCACGCTGAATACCGGGAAAGAGGAAAAAGTCATCAATGAAAACCAGAACATAATTGCCGGCAAGGATACAATACGGCTCTATGACCTGTCAATAAAACTAATCAGCCCCGAAAATAACCGTTTTGTTGCTTCCACGGCAAATAAAACAATGGTTAACTTCTCATGGGAACGGCTACGCGGAAATTACACGGTCAATCTGGAGATAGCGGCCAATCCGGCGGTTTCAGATCCCCTCGTCAGGGTCAAGGCCAACGGCGCCAATGCGGCAGTAAAGCTGACTGACGGCGTTTATTACTGGCGCGTGGCGGCAATCCATAATGAAACGAAAAAGAT
Organism: uncultured Leptospirales bacterium; assembly: GCA_964654045.1. Lineage (GTDB taxonomy): Bacteria > Spirochaetota > UBA4802 > UBA4802 > UBA5550 > RBG-16-49-21. Next base: position 9,150 of record CAZZHU010000068.1, on the reverse strand, counting down.
AGAGTCCAGCGAAACGCGAAAATTTTCAGTTGTCAACAGCAGGCCGGTGAATCTTATTTCGCCAGCTAATAATTCCGTTTTTAAATACCGGGATGCCAAGCCAATGATAAATTTCATATGGTCGAGAAATGAATCGGTTTCACGGTATAAGTTGATAGTATCAGGGAGAGCTGATCTGGGATCGCCTTTGTTGAACACAACCGTTGATGGGAATAAGATTTCACTGGATAATCTGGGGCAGAGCACATATTTCTGGAAAGTGGTAAATATATCAGAAAATGACCAGATAGACAGCAATGCCGAATCTCCGGTTTACACCTTCATGGTATCAAAAACCGATACCATAGAACCGCCTCTTCCCATATCGCCATCTGAGAACAAATCGGTACATCCCAGGGCGATTACGCAGAAAGGATTGAATTTTACCTGGTCCAAGGACCCGTCGATCATTGATACGAAACTTACCATCGCGGAAGACAGGTTACTCACGAAAGCAGTCATAAATAAAAGCAGCCGTGATAATTCCATCAGAATGAATGAAAGATTAAAGGAGGGAACATACTATTGGAGCCTTCGAGGCGTTTTAAGCGACGGGACAATGACCGGTTCATCGAACACACTTTCATTCAAAGTCGCCGAAACGGGAGGAATTCAGCTGATCGAACCGATCAATAAGGCAATAATTGTTAATCCGAAAAATGAAGACAGTTCAAGCGTGAATTTTTCTTGGTCTAAAACCGATCTTGAAGGTAAATACATTGTCCAGGTTTCGAAAACGATGGACTTCGCTTCGAATGTTAAAGAAACATCGGTTTCAGACCTTTCCGCGGTAATTCCGGCTATTACCACGGGGCTGTATTACTGGCGGGTCAGGATGGTTGATGAAAAGAACGAGAATATCCTTTCAAGCCAGGTACAATCCTTCGAAGTGGTAAGCCTTCTTGATTCACCCGTTGTCATGGGGCCGCTGGCGGGAAGCACGGTCAACATGCTCAAGAAAAACACCCTTGATTTCTTCTGGAAGCCGGTCCGCGGCGCGAACCTGTACAGGATTGATCTCTTCCAGGTTAAGGGGGGCATCCATCGCGCTGTAGCGACGTTTGAGACCAGAAACACTGCCTATAGATTCGCGACATTGAACAAGCTGGATGAAGGAAGATTCATGTGGGCCCTCCAGGCTATTGAAACCGAAGCGGTTACAAACCGCATGAAGCGCAGGAGCGAAGAAGTTCGTTCAGTCTTTGATATTACACTGGGAATAAAAAAGGATCTGAAGATTGATTCAGATAAAATTCTTAATACCGAGTAGCATGGAATGGAACCGACAAGGGTAAAATACGGTATTGTATCATTCATAACGATCTCGCTGGTAGTTCTGTCCCTTTTTTCGCCTGCTCATGCAAGGGAAAAAAAAGAAAAGACACTTCGTATAAAATGGGAATCTATCGCGGGTATTATAAAATACATAGTTAATATCAAGGATGCCGGCGAAAAAGTCGTTCTGGACAGGACGGTCGAGAATAATTATATTGATTTCATACTTCCACCCGGGAAATATCAGATACGTATTGGCGCGATAAATAAATTTGAAAAAATCAGTTTCTGGACCGACTGGGAGGAAATTGAGATACGGAAAAGCGTCAGGACGAAATTCTTCGCAAACAAATTCCCCGCTGAAGCGGGCCTCAAAATCAGCGGCGGAGCATGCTACAATATGCTGCTTCCCTACTGGAACAGTTTGTATAAAGACAGCGTGTTCAACCTGAAATACCTTGGATACATGGGCTCTGTCGGATTTCATTTCGGAGACATGACTTCCCTCAAGCGTAAAGGGTTTGTCCGTTTCATGGGAATTGAACTGGAAGCTAAATACTGCATTTACGCGGGCAAAAATATCTATAAAGACAACTCACGTTTCGTGTCACAGCTGGACATCATAAGCGGCGGCCCCAATATATTTTTTAAAACAAGGCTTGAATTCCCGATAAATTTCTACCTGCGAATCGGCGGCGGTGCGACATATACAATACAGAAATATTCAAAGCTTACTTATTATTTTGGTCCACAACAATTTTTACCTGATAACGGCAAAATAGCTTCCCTGGATCCCTACGCAAAGGTGGGGGTATCAATAGAATTTAATTTCCTTTATGCGCTGAGTCTTAATGTGGGCACTGATTATCACATACAATTCTATAAAAATAAGCTGTTTCATTCATTGCATTATTACGCGATGCTGGGTATCAGGATATAACCGGCATCCAAAAGAAATGCGCGACCTTACGCCCGGGACTTATTACCCTGTCCTGCATCATACTGGAGAGTATGTTCATCGGGGCCGGCTTCCGCGGGTTTCCCGAAGACTGCCGAGCAGATCAAATCCGTAAGATAGATTTTCTTCCTGATTGAATCAACATCCGCGACCGGTGGCGTTATTTTTTGAGAAATAAGGTACTCCATGCTGTACCTGTGGAGATATTCGCTGAAATAGGCCGTATTTTTCAATATATCATCATACCGGCGTCTCCTGGCCGATAATATGCCAAATATATCTGTGTTGCTCCTGTTCTCATTGAACAGCTCCAGGAGATATTCAAGGCAATCAATTACAAGGGAATAATCGCCATTCCTGTTTATCCGGCAAAGCTTTTCAATCAATGATACAATAAACGCATCATGACACGGGAATGAAACGTATCGGGAATTACGTATGAGAACCCGGATTGAAATGACGGCCTCGTCTGAAAGAAAACCGGGGAAATCCCCGGGACCGCGAAATGGAAGGACCCTGCAGAGGTTATGGCGTTCAATGTATCTTTTCACGAGCGACATGCTGAGTTCAACAGTAATTGATTTTTCCGTCCCGGCAAAAAATATGTCGGTCGTCTTTTGCTTCTGCATGATCAGGCCGGTAAGAGCATCTACATCCTTTGATGAAAGACCATGCAGCGGAATGAGCGGCTCAAGGGACAGTGAAAGTGACTGATCCCTTGAAAAAACCAGGTCCACAATGCCTCCGTCGTAAAGTTCCGGTTCTGACAGCAGGCAGATGATCTCATCGACGGTGGCAATCCCCAGCGTGGAATCGGCAAAGGAAAGTATATCTTTACCGGCGGTTATACCTCTCGATAAATAGCCGGTAATGGTGGAAGCGATCGAGGTAAGAATACCAATATCCATAATACATTGCAAGATGCATGGAAATGAATTTTCAGGTATCAGCTATGTAAATGATCTGTCGCATGAATAATTATAAAAGTATTCGGCAATTATATCATGGTGAAAGACTGCATGATGAGGATGAAGGCCACACGCATTATGACCAGGCAATCTGGAGCGATCCACCGGATAGATTGCTGGTCAGGCAGCCGATTGTAATGAGCCGGTCGACCTCACGGGAGACAAGATCCTTTTGAAAACCTGAATTTTCTGAAATAAAGTCGATGAAACCGTTCAGACCCGCGCCGTTATTATTCCGGGCGGAGAACTGCTCCACCAGTTTTCCGCAGATCAGTTTATAGTTGAAATCAAGCGATGTGATGCCGTTTACCATGTCAAGTTCGCTGCCGGAAATTGCTTCGCCCCGCTCATGTTTTTTAAGCATGCCGATGATAAGGCGGTTTATACCGTCATTGAATTCATTTACGATCCGGTCAACCTCCTCGTGCGGCAGATATATTGATTCGCAGACGGAGCGGTTCGCGTCATAAAGGTCCCAATCGCTTGTCAGTATCCTCATGCCGTATTCATCAGCCTTCTCGCGGACTTCGGTCCCGGGGAACGGCGCGAGGATGTGGAACCCGTAGCTGTTGCAGAGACTCTTTGCGAAATCCATGGTCTGCCGCACCGTTTCCGGCGTTTCGCCGGGGAGCCCCATGATGTACGAGGCCATGGGGACCACGCCGACTTCACGGCACAGGACAAGGGCCTTCTCAATTTTTTCCAGTGTTGTTTTCTTCTTCACCCTGTCGAGGATTTCCTGTACCCCGCTCTCGATCCCGAAACAGAGCATGTTGCAGCCGGATTTTTTCATAATCTCGAGGAGCTCCCGGCTTACCGTGTCCACCCTGGCGAAGGCAGTCCATTCATGTTTGATGCCGCGTCGGAGTATCTCCTCGCAAATTTCAATACAACGCTTCCTGTGGGACGTGAAGAGGTCGTCGACGATATTTATCTGCTTAAAACCCATGGATGCGAGCATCTGGAATTCATCGACAACCCTTTTTGTGTCGAAATATCGTACGCGGCGTCCTACCATTTTCGACCCGACGCAGAAGATGCACTCAAAGGGGCAGCCGCGGGACGTTATCATGTTGATCGGAAGACCGAGTGCCTTATACTTGCTGAGCTGTATCAGGTGGCGGGCCGGGTACGGAAGAATATTGATATCGGCGATGAAGTCGCGCATTTCATTATGCCGAATCGAACTGTTATCCCGGTACGAAAGGCCCCTGATCGATTTATACGCCGCATCATCGCCAAGGTTCCTTATAAGCTCCGTGGTGGTGATTTCACCCTCCCCCCGCACGATGAAATCGATGTGGGGGTTGTCCGAAAGGATATTCTGTGCGTCGAATGTGACATGGGGGCCGCCCATGACAATTGCTGATCCGGGAGATTCCTCGCTGAAATCCCCGAGGATTTTGATGGCGGCGTTGATATTCATGGTAACACCGGTAGAGCCGATGATATCCGGCCTGAATTGCCTGGCGATATCCCGGGCCCGTTCACGGGAATAGGGATTTACTATATAATCCTCGATGATAACATCTATATCATTTTCAAGAAGGTAAGCTCCCAGGGACATGAGCCCGAAGGGAGGAGACGGGGATTCCTCGAGCGGATAGGGTGGATTCACCAGCAATACCCTTTTTTTCATTAACAAACTCCTCAACCAGACAAGTATATGTGAAAGACTAAATTGTTGTCACAAGCTAAATTATGTCAAGAAAATACTTTAAACGGATATGGGCCAGAACCAGATTCTTGTTGATTTTTCATCGAGGAGACCGATACTAATGTAATTCGGAAGCGTGATATGTATATGGAAAATGCGTCACTTCAATGGAATCCTGAATTATACCAGGGCAGCTCTTCACTGCAGCACGAGCTCGGCATAAGGACCATTGAAATGCTTAAACCAGGCAGGCAGGAAAGGATACTTGACCTGGGATGCGGGAACGGACTTCTTACCATCGAAATCGCCAGAAGGATTCCCGGGGGACATGTAACCGGAATTGAAGCATCATCTGAAATGGTCGGCCTCGCGAAACAAAATGCCGCCCGTTTAGGCATTACCAATATCAGCCTTATCAATATAAACGCACTTGATATTGATTTTATGGAGGAATACGATGCCCTTTTTTCTAATTCCGCTATACACTGGATCCACGACCTCGACAGGATGTATCGCCTGATATTCAGGTCATTGAAACCGGGCGGGCGTATTACTGTCCAGACCAGTCTTAAAGAACCAAACACGCTGTATGAAACCATTTACGCAATGCTTGCCGTGGAAAAATACAGGGCGTACTTCCGGAACATGTCATGGCCATGGCGATTCCTCACAAGGCAGGAAAATATTGATTTACTTGCAAGGACGGGTTTTACCGACATAACGGTTGAGCGCTACCAGCATAATTATACGTTTAAAAACAAGGATGAATTATCCGGGTATCTTGAATCAGCCCCCATGGTACCTTTCATGTCACATCTCCCGGAGGATGAACAACCCGGATTCAGGGAATTGTTCGTAACAACATATCTCGGAAAAAATAATTCATCTTTGGGATCCGCATCAGTACGGGCCTTCATAGCCGCAAGAAAGGAATGAATTCAATGAGGGATCATTTCATCATTATTTCCGAGGGCACTACTTTTTCATGAACATAGTCCGGACGGCGCGTCATCGAACGCGCCTTACCGCGGCACGCACGCACGCACTGCCCGCATCCTGTACAACATGCATAGTCCACTGACGGTTTGCTGCCCGTGGACGAATTAGCCTTGAACATGCAGGCTGGAATACAGTTGCCGCATTTATTTTCGCCGAGGCACTTTTCAGGGTCCATAACCACGATTTCCGGTCCCGGATAGATGAATTTTCCGGTCAGACTGTATGTTCGCGTCAGGACGCAGATGTCTTTGTCGCAATTGCAGATAACGAAGGCCCATTTCCCCGATTGCATGCAGAAATCAACACTGTGTATTAGGCCCGAATTATGACAGTCGCGCACTATGCGTATCGCCTCAGCGGCGGATATGATGCGGTAGCCCATATCGAGATGGCGATAAATATCCGCGCCGTACAGTATGACGATATCCTTGCATGAAGGCTCTTCCCATTTATTGAGAGACCTCTGGCATACGCAGGGGCCAACGGCAATCCTTGCCCCGGCGGGACCTTCAGCATTCTCAATGTGATCAAGGAGGTTTTCAGCAGCTTTGGTGGTTATGATAATTCCATGGGGAAGATAATGGCTGAGAAGCGCTACCAATCGTAAAAAAAACATTCCCATTCTGTTCCCGGTAATTTGATTTTTCGTAATAAGGTAATCAGTTATTCTCAGGATGGCGGGTTCACTGACAGCATACAGGGTATGCAGCAGATATTGTATCGGTCGAACCCGCTTCAGAGTGACGCCCGCCATGCGGACATGACCAGCGATCAGGACAAATGCTATAATAAAGTAAAATGCAGGATTAAAGAATTTAACTATCATGATCTTTTTGCAATGGTATTAACGCGCGTTTGACCAATGATACGTAATTTGTTACAAAACCGTCAACTCCCGCCTTGTAGAGGCGGATGACCTGATCTTCCTTCATGACATTGAGCACATATACCCGTATCCCCCTCGACCGTGCATCTTTTATCAGCCCGGCGTTGGCAAGAAACGAGGCGCCGATCATTTCATGGGTAACGAGGGCATCATTATTGAAATGCTTCCTGAAGAATATCAGCCCGGTCCTGTAAAGAGCATACAGCATGACGGTTTCGCCGAAAGAAAATGAGGTCGGAATGTCAGGAAACACGCCCCGCAGATAGTTCAGATTGAAACCATTCAATGAAGATACAAGAATACGATCTTCGGCTTTAACATCACCGATGATCTCGCAGCATCTTTTGTTCAGTTCCGGTATTTTTTCGGAAAAATGAAGGTTAAATCGATGATCCCCGATGGCAGATAAGGTTTGTTCCAGTTCCGGGAAGATCCCTTCGAGGTCATCCTGATTCTCCGTGCCGGCCTGACCGTGTATTGAATCACGATATAATGTTTTCAAATCGTTATGGGTAAATGACGGAATTCCTTTTTCAGCAATTCTCTTATCCTTAAAAACAGCATTGGAGAACAGGACTATTTTATTATCTTTTGTTATGGACACATTAGTCCTTATAACATCAGATCCAAGGGATATGGCGTTTTTCATGTTCTCTATGGTATCCTGGAACAAGCCGGGCCCGCCGCCTCCGGTGGTTATGATCACGGGATCAGGGTTGAAAAATATCTTCATTGTTATGTTACGGAAAAATAATTAAATACCTGGTGGACCCACCCATCATTTAAATTAACCGTTAAAGAAATACCCTCCTCCTGTAAACTAAAATTTTAATAATATTCATTATATAAATGTCATAATTCTTTAAAAATCCCGATGGAAAAACGTATAATCATTAAACAATGTATCATTATGCATACTGTTTACAGCAATGATTCTCAAAGTTGAAAAATACTGTTGACAAAAATCGATTCCATCTGTTTTTTAAATAATCATAAACAGGAAGGTTATACCCAATACAGAATGATATCCGATAATTCTGGTTCAGACAAAATCCCCGGTAAAAAGAGAACATTTCTCAATCGCCTTAAAAAGTCATTCGGCAAAAATAACGATGATGTGCTGGAATCATGCGATTATGAAAACCTTGATATCATGAGAAAGGACATGATACGCGGGGTCATAAAGCTTCCCGCCCTTAATGCCCGCGACATAATGATACCCCGCGTGGATGTTTTCGCGGTAGATTCAGAAACGGACCTGAAGCCCCTTGTAAAAACCATGTGCAAGGCCGGTCATTCGCGTGTCCCCGTTTACAAGGAAACCATTGACAATATAATCGGGATGCTCTATGTGAAAGACCTTTTGAAGCTTCTGATAGAAACATCCAGGAAAAAATTCCAGCTTAAGAAAATCATTCATGAGCCCTATTTTGTTCCTGAAACAATGACACTTGACGAACTGCTCGTTGAATTTAAATTCCGCAAGTTGCATATCGCCGTTGTTGTCGATGAATACGGAGGTTTCAGCGGCATAGTGACGCTTGAAGACATACTGGAGGAGATCGTAGGCGATATTAATGATGAGTTTGACACTGTTGAGCTTCCGGAGATTGAAAAGATAGGGAAGAATTCATATGAAATAGATTCACGCATGCCGGTCGGGGAATTCAACGAACAGCTCGGTCTGCACCTATCCCAGGAAGGATTCGATACCGTCGGCGGCTATGTCTTTGACCTTTTCGGAAAAATCCCGGAAAAAGGGGAATCCGTCAGGGACGGGAATATCCAGTTCACCATTAAAGAGATAAGCGGAACCATAATCAACCGCATAATCGTGTCAATCTCGAAATCAAAATAAAGGCCGATGGATATACTTAAGACAACCGGCATAGCGCTCTCATCCCGGGTATCGGGAGAAGCCGATATCATATGTAATTTTTACACAAGGGATAACGGAAAGCGGAAATTTGTATTTAAGGGTATTAAGAAAAGCAAGAAACGTTCCATGGCGGCCACTGAACCCGGCTCGATATCAACGCTGGTATACTATCACAGCGACGAAAAAGATTTTCATATAGTGAATGATGTCACTGTCGAAAAATTCTATTCGTCAATCACCGCGGATCTGGGCAGGATTCTGCACCTGTATTTCATACTTGAAACAGTAGATAAAACCTGCGGTTACGACGTGCCGGATGAGACAATATTCAAACTGCTGATGGCGGGAATAGAAGTTCTGTCTAAAACAGAATATCCGGCACACCTCTCCACGTTCCTTGTCATGCATCTTCTGAAAAACCATGGAATACTCTCCGACACGGACCAGTGCAAGAGCTGCGGAAAAAACAATTTTTCAAGCTTCACCATA
>CAZZHU010000067.1:18220-21175 GCA_964654045.1 uncultured Leptospirales bacterium | reverse complement strand
GATAGGGATCCTGGTATCGCCCGACACGGCCGGCAGAGTGAAAAAACTCGAGGACCTCACCTCGGGGGTACGCTTCATAAACAGGCAGAAGGGATCGGGGATACGGATATTCCTCGAGCATAACCTGGAAAAAGCAGGCATCGATCCGGCCGCCATTGAGGGTTACCAGAACGAAGTGAGCACCCACTTCGAAATCGGCCTCTCCATCCTGTCCGGGAAAGCGGACGCGGGCATTTCCTCCGTGGCCATATCAAAGCTCATCCCCCTGGCGCGGGAAAGCTTTGACATGGTCATCGGCAAGGACACCTTTTTCGAGAAGGGGATACAGCTCTTCATCGAGTCCCTGCAGTCGAAGAAGTTCAGGAAAACCGTGGAGCCGCTGGGGGACTACAGCTTCGCCGATTCAGGCAAAATACTCTATTCAACTGCCGGATAGTTATCGGTATCCTCGCCCGTAAAAAATAATTAAGTAATCAAAATTTTTTTTCATTTTGAAAATTGCAAATCGTATACTGCGTGATACGGAACACAGGATCTGATCTGCAATGGAAACAACGCTTAATATGCACATTGATGTGCTGGAAAAAATCACCAGGGCGGCGCAAAAACGGGGCATATCGCGGTCAAAACTGATAGTCCAGCTTATAAAAAATGTCATGCATGATATACCGGATCCGGGCCGTATGGGCAGATTGGTCAAATACCAGGAGAGAAGCCGGCCGGAGAACTGGCATACATTCCATATTCATTTGCGGATTGATGATTATGAGTATCTCCTGGACCTGAGGAAGCTTCTGAAGATGTCTGTTTCTTCAATCCTTGTATATGCCGTTGAGACATATTTGGGCAAACTGATGAACACTAAAGGAACCGATAACAATCGGTATAAAAACTACATTATCATGCGCGAACTGATTGATGATATAATTTGCTGGAAATTTATATGGGGATTCCCCCCCAACCTGGAAAAACATCTCCCAGGCCGCAGTTATTGTCCCAATTGAAATGAAGTAATACATCTTTTACAATAAGACATAATAAATAATTCTTGACAATATTGTTGAATAAGAATTTTTACAATACTATATTAGTTACAGGGGACCACAGGAAACTGCTTGTCATTGCATGAAAAAGCAGTTTTTTCTTTAATAAGTACCCTCAGGGAATTCCGGACCGGTTGAAGCCGGCGCTTTCTCATTAATCAGAAACATTGCGGGATATCCGGTCAATGTCAAAAACCGCGCCGGCATCACGCTCAGCCGTTCATCACATTTATCATAATCATTATCAGGATACAGACATGGAGTGGACCGATATCATCATCTCATCAAAAAAAGAACCCAGGCTCTCGGAAAACGCGCGCATCGTGCTGGAAAAACGCTACCTCGCCAAGGATGACACGGGAAAAGTCATTGAAACCCCGGAAGGACTGTTCAAACGCGTGGCGATGTTCGTGGCCTCCGCCGATCTCATGTACGATAAACCGGTATCCGAAGTCAACAGGCGCGCTGACGAATTCTATGAAATGATGGCGGATTTGCAGTTCCTCCCCAACACGCCCACGCTCATGAACGCCGGCAGGCCCCTGGGGCAACTTGCAGCCTGTTTCGTGCTCCCCGTGGAAGATTCAATGGACATGATATTCGACGCTGTGAAGAACATGGCCCTGATACATAAAAGCGGCGGCGGCACCGGATTCTCCTTTTCGCGGCTCCGCCCCAAGGACGACATCGTCAAGTCCACCGCGGGAGTATCCAGCGGTCCGGTCTCCTTCATGAACATATTCAACGCCGCCACCGAGACCATAAAGCAGGGAGGTACGCGCCGCGGGGCCAATATGGCCATTCTCTCGGTTCACCATCCCGACATCCTGGAGTTTATCAGGGCCAAGGAGGAAAATAATGCCCTTACCAACTTCAATATTTCCGTGGCCCTGACGGATGACTTCATGGATGCCCTGGAACGGGACGGCGAGTTTGATCTCATCAATCCCAACACCAAAAAAATTGTTACCGCATTGAACGCCCGGGAAGTCTTCAACCTCATTGTTCAGAAGGCATGGGAGAGCGGCGAACCCGGAATCATTTTCATAGACCGGATAAACGCGGCGAATCCCCTCAAGAACGTGGGCATGATAGAGAGCACCAACCCATGCGGTGAGCAGCCCCTTCTCCCCTTCGAGTCATGCAACCTGGGATCCATCAACCTTAATAAAGTAATAAAAAAATCAAAGGGATCATACTCGATTGATTATGATAAACTGCGCCAGATCACCGGTCTCGCGGTCCGTTTCCTGGACAACATAATTGACCTGAACAGGTATCCCCTGGACCAGATCAAGGATAACACCCTGGCCAACCGTAAGATCGGTCTCGGTATCATGGGATTTGCCGATGTCCTGATACGGCTCGGGATTCCCTACAACTCCGATGATGCGGTGGCGACCGCGGAATCGATCATGGCCGCCATACAGGAGGAATCGAAACATGCCTCGGAAGAACTGGCGAAGGAGCGCGGCGTCTTCCCGAATTTTTCCCGCTCCTCCTACGCAAATGAAGATTCGACGCCGCTGCGGAACGCCACCACCACGACCATCGCGCCTACCGGCACCATCAGCATCATCGCCGGGACCTCCAGCGGCATAGAGCCGATTTACGCCCTGGCCTACCTGCGCAACGTGATGGACAACAATATCCTCGTTGAGGCGAACCCCCTTTTCGAGGAAATCGCGCGGGAACGCGGATTCTTCACCGATGATGTCATGGCCCGGATCGCCGAGCACGGATCGGCGGCGGGCGTCGACGGTATTCCCGAAGACGCGCAACGCATATTCGTGAGCGCCCATGACATATCCCCTGAATGGCACATCAGGATACAGGCCGCCTTCCAGAAGCACACGGACAACGCCGTGTCAAAAACCGTCAATTTCAGGAGCGACGCCACCGTTGATGAGAT
>CAZZHU010000067.1:8926-18210 GCA_964654045.1 uncultured Leptospirales bacterium | reverse complement strand
ACCGCATGGCCTACCATCTCGGATGCAAGGGTGTGACCGTGTACCGCGACCAGTCCCGCGAAAACCAGGTCCTTGAAACAAGGCTGAAACAGGAAAAGAAATCAGCCCCCGGGATGGAACAGGCCGCCGACGGCGCACATACTCACATAACGCCCCGGCCGCGCAGCGAGATCACCTGGGGATCGACCCGTAAGATCGCCACGGGCTGCGGCTCGCTCTATGTCACCATAAACCAGGACGAGCGGGGCCTCTTCGAGGTCTTCGCCGCCATGGGCAAGGGAGGCGGGTGCGCGGCGAGCCAGACCGAGGCGGTAAGCCGTCTCATATCCCTGGCGCTGCGAAGCGGCATCGACAAGGAGCAGATAATCAAACAGATCAAGGGCGTGCGCTGTCCCAACCAGGCCTGGGAAAAGGGGGGGCGGATTTACTCCTGCGCCGACGCCATCGCGAAGGCCCTGGAGCGGCATTCGGGCATCAACCAGGTCGCCGGGAATGACGACAGCATCCATGAAGCGGCCAAGAACATCGCGGAAACGAACGGCAAGATCCGTGAAACGGTCATGGTCGGAGTGTGCCCCGACTGCCACGGGCCCCTGGAATTCGAATCAGGATGCTCTGTATGCCGCTCATGCGGCTTCTCCCGCTGCGGGTAGGAGGATACCTTGGACTCCGTGCTACTGCGATGCCAATCGTGCGGGTCCCCGAACCGGGTCCTTACCGGAAAACTGGGAAGCGGTCCCCGGTGCGGCAAATGCGGGGCAACCCTGGGCTTTCCCCGGCGCCCGGTGGAGGTTACCGCCGCTAATTTCTCAAGGGAAGTGTTATCCTCTCCCGGGGCCGTCCTGGTCGAGTTCTGGACGCCCACCTGACCCCACTGCCTGAGCCTTCGTCCCGTGCTGGACGAAATCGCTTCGGAAATGGCCGGCATGGTGAAAATCGCGACGGTCAACGCCATGTCGGAACAGGAACTGGCGCGCCAGTATGACATCCGCGGCGTCCCCGCCCTTCATCTCTACCGCGGCGGCAGCAGGATTAAAGAAATTGCGGGAGCCATGCCCAAGGCCCAGCTCGCGCAGTGGATCCGATCGTCATTATGATCGCTTCTTAAAAATGAAAAACCCGCGGCCGGTGACGCGGGTCCATCATGCGAATGATTATCGTAAGGATGTCAGGCGGCATCCAGATCCAGGTACCCGGTCACATCAAGGAAGTGGAGAATCCTCCGGACGCTGACTGTCAGTCCCTCAAGGATCAGTCGTTTACCTGACTTCCGCATATCGTTCTTCAGGGAGATAAACATGCCCGCCGCGGAAGAATCAATATACTTTACATTGCCAAGATCGAGAATGATGCGGTTGGCCCCGGCGGCATGTACCGTCTTCTCGATAAATTCCAGGATAAATGAAGTGTTTGCAAAGACCAGCTCGTCCGTGAGAAACTGCAGGCGCAATTCATTCCCGGTAATTTCTGGTTTGATATAATCCATCTTCATTTTAATAGTGTTATTGCGGTAGAGGATGCCGGAGACGATTCTCCGATGTGACATAATTTAATTCGGGATAACTTATCCCCTTTGATGATACATGTCAAGAAATATTTATCCTTAGGGATAAGCCCGGGAGCAGAAAAAATATAACAGGCGGCTTGACCGTCTTCCAGCGTTCAGGACGCTATTGCAGGGCACGCGCTACATTTGAATGATCTGCAGGCCGTCGGGCAGTTTAATGTCCTTCACGGTCTTCACCTTTACCGGCGCGTTGAGCTGTATCCGTTTAAACGTAATGTCGAGGCGGAGACGGGCCGTCTGCGCGACAATCATGACATTGGAGTAGATGCGGCAATTCCCCTGGACCACCGGCTTCTTGACATATATCTCCAGCCTGTCCCTGGTCTTTTTATTGACAAGCAGTATCTTGTCCGGGTCCTTCCCCTGGAAGGATATGGTTTCATAATAACGGGGGTTTTCCAGAATCAACATTGATCCTTTCCCATTATTGGCAGCGAGGCCCTGCTTCACCGAATAGCCGGAAATCAGCGGGATGATTCCGGTAATGAGATCGTGGAACAGGCTGAAGTCTATACTGATCCCGCCGTAATTCGCGAGGTCAATTTTTTTAAAGCTGTCGACGAACATCTTCTTTTCGACGGGATAATAAACCCGAATCACGTCACCTTCCTGGAGCATGGTTGTAACAGGGCTCCTGAATATGAAATCAACGAAGGCGACATGCATCGTCCGCTGTTTCCTGTTGAACTGGGCGCTGCCGAGCATCTTGTACTTCTTCTCCCCGTAGACGCCGTCGATGGTGAAGTCAAGGGCATAGGATTCGGGGGATTTCCGGTTGATGTCGGATATGCTGTTCACCATCGTGCGTATCCCGTCCTTACCTGACGGGTGATACTGGTCCGCCGGGGCGGCGTCGTCCCGGAACGCGCTGGTGGCGCACCCGCAGGCCGCGGCCGCGATTATCAGTACCGCTATTTTCGCTTTCATGGGCATACTTTTATCTGCTCTCATACTTTTTGATTTTGTTCTCGATTGTCTCGGTCTTTTTTATCTCGTTTGACCTGCGCCAGTACTTGAGGGCGTTGTCAACCCTGCCCAGCTTGAGGTAGGTATCGCCGATATGGTCGTAGACCACGGGATCGGTCGCGTTCGACTTGCGGAGCTGCTCTTCCGCGACAAGAAGCTTCTCGATGGCCAGCCGGTAATTGCCCTTGCGGAAGTACGCCCAGCCCAGTGAATCGGTATAGGCGCCGTTATCCGGCTCGATATCAAGCGCCTTCTGGATCAGGGTCAGGGACTCATCTATATTCATGTTGTTATCCGCGTACAGGTAGCCGAGATAGTTGTACGCGCGGGCGCTCCTGGGGTTGTTCTTGATCGCCTTTTCCAGGGATTCGATCGCCATGTTCAGCCTGGCCATCTTCTCCATCACGATGGCCAGGTAAAAGTAATAGGTTTCGCTTTTTTCATCAAGCGATATCGCCTGCTGGATATTGCGCTCCGCCGTTGAATAATCCTCCTGCCAGATCGACATCAGCCCCTTGAAAAAATAGGGCCGCGAGTTTGACGGCTCTTTCACCGACGCCATGTTGAAATACCGCATCGCCGTGTCATAGTCCTTCTTTATGCCGTAGAGATAGCCGATGTGGAGCATCAGGTCAAGATCGGGCTGGAGGCTGTTCGCCTTGATATAATTGTAGAGTGCCAGTGAATACTGCTGCGTTTCCTCGTACACTTTCCCCAGGTAATAATACACTCCCGGGACCGAGCCGTTGAGAGCGGCCGCTTCCGTGAAACAGCGTTTTGACTCCTCGTAGAGCCTGCTGTTGAACATGAGTACGCCGGTGGTCACGTATTCGTTAAAGGCGGCGCTCGCATCCTTCTTCCGCGCGTTGATCCGCGCCATGGCAAGATGGACAGAGATGGTCCGGGGGGAAAACTTGAGCACGCTGGCCAGGAGCTTTTCAGCCATGTCATCTTTACGGATTAGTTCACAGTAGAGGCCCCAGGCCAGTACCCCGCTCATCGTACTCGAGTTCTTCGCTCCGCCCAGGAAGGTCACCGCCCTGATGTCATCCCGCAGGTAACAGATCCTTCCGAGTATCGATGTAATGACCCTGTCGCCGGGCCGTTTTTCCAGAAATTCCATCGCGTACCGCTCCGCGCCGGCGAGATCATAAACATCCATGCAGGTAAGGGTCAGGAAATAGAGAGCGTCGAGACTCTCCTTGTTCATGTCCAGCACGCTCCGGTACAGGGCCGCGGCCTTGCCCAGGTCCCCTTTCCGGTAGGCAATGTTCGCGAGGCTGAGACAGGATTGTTCCTTGTAATAGTCCTCGATGGGGAGCTGATCGGACAGGGAGACGACTTTCTTATACGCGGCGGTGGCCTTCTCCGCGTCCTTCATGTTCTTGAGGTAGTGCTCGGCAAGGATGAACATGATCTGCACCGATTCAGGACGCTCCTTCAGGTAGTCTTCGAGTATGGCCGCGGCAGCATCGTGTTTCTTCTGCTTGAGGTATATATTGTAGATCCTGTTATAGATCCGCATCTCCGTCCTGTTCAGGGCCAGGCTCTTGCGGGCATAGTCGAGGGAGGTCGCGTAATCGTGACGGAAAAAAAAGCATTCGGAAAGCTGGAAATAGACTTTATCCATGGGGCAGCCTGAAGCCGCGGCATCGTTGAAACACTGTATCGCCTTTTTCAGAAAAGCCTCGCGTTCCGTTGAGTTGCGGTCCCGCGCGGCCAGGTTCTTGTAGTAAAGGCCCCAGCTGTAGCGGGACCACTCAGTAGTGATCGCCGGAACGGCCGGGTCGGAACTGTTCCAATCAGACTTTTTATTCTCCGCTGCAGCGCCCGGCTGTATGCCGGAAGAGGCCAGGACAAGTACGATGGTACAATGCAATAGAACAGCGAGGGGCTTTTTCACAAATAGCATCCATAATAATTTTTATTACTACAAAGATAGTATCGAATGTCAATATTGTCAAATCTTATTGGAATGCCCCGCTCACCGGCAGCTCAATTCAGCTAAAAAACGATAATTCAACACTTTTGAACGGTTTTCCGGAGCGGCTGTCATGCTTTTTATTTATATCCCTGCAGAAGTTAAAAAATTGACAAATATCCATGTAACCAGGCATATATTAGTTGTGTCCGATGATAGTGCGGGGAGGCTTGATTGATACTCATGGCGACAGCATCCTGTCCCGCTTTACAACAAAACAGGATTGCGAATGGATTCACCGGGGTACTTCGGGTAGATTGTTCCCTGTTTAGATCAAGAACAATGAGGGGAGGATTTTCATGTTTTACGGAATAGATCCGCTCTACTGGATGATGATGGCGCCAGTCCTTATCCTGTCTCTGGTGGCGACCGTCAAGGTAAAGAGCACCTTTAAGAAATATTCGAAAGTCATGTCCGCGTCGGGCATGACGGGCGCCGATGTCGCCAGGGAACTACTCAGGCGAAACGGTCTCACCAGCGTAGCCGTCACCGAGACGGGCGGCTTTCTCTCGGACCATTATGACCCTTCGAAGAAAGTGGTAAGGCTCTCACCTGACGTGTTCCGGAGCAATTCCGTTTCAGCCATCGGCGTGGCGGCCCATGAGACCGGGCACGCCATCCAGCACGCAAAGGCGTATTCCCCCCTGGTCCTCCGCAATACGATGGTACCGGTGGCGAATATCGGGTCCAGCCTTTCATGGATCATAATATTCGCCGGCTTCATCCTCGGCTTCATGGGCCTGGTCAAGGTCGGCATCGTGCTTTTCAGCGCAGTCGTGTTCTTTCAACTGGTCACGCTGCCGGTGGAATTCAACGCCTCATCGCGCGCCCGGGAAATGCTCGCCTCATACGGCCTGATTTCCCGGACTGAACTCCAGGGAGTCCGCAGGGTCCTGTCCGCCGCGGCCATGACCTATGTTGCCGCCGCCGCATCCTCCATTATGACCCTTCTCTATTTTCTCATAAGGGCGGGACTGCTGGGAGGAAGGGACGAATAATTTTTTTATTGAAATTCTGATGAATCTCTGATCAGCTTCCGGAGGGGAGACGCCGGATTGTCTCCCCCGCCGGATAATATACCATCTGCCGATACCGGCATCAATCACGGCATAACAATTCTCATGCCGATGCGGACATGTAATCCATGAAGATAAAGAACCTGCTGCATACATGTAAAATTTTCATACTCAGACCGTTCAGGGCGGCGAAGGACTTCCTGTTCATTGATCTCCGCACGGTCGTGAAGAACTTCGGCGAGCACGACGGGGAGCTGTCCACCTGCGCCCTGGCTTTTTTACTTCTCATATCCTTCATCCCCCTCTCACTGGTCATCATTGCGGTCCTGAGCTTCTTTTATAAATCGGACTCCCTGGCAACCTTCTATACGACACAGCTGAAAAGCCAGCTCCCCTCAATTGACATCGATCGCTTCGTGTCCGTCATCGACAGGATCATTTATAAAAAGCGCTACCTGGCCTTTATATGGATACCCTTCCTCTTCTGGTGGGGAAGCTTCGTCTTCGACATCATCGAGCGCGGCCTGGAAAAGGCCTTCCGCATCGGCGAGAGCAGGAAATACTGGAAGGCCAAGATCCGCCACTTCATCATCATCCTGGTAATGGCCTTCAGCATTCTGGCCATCACCCTCTTCTCGAACTTCATCGCGATACTTAAAAATACTGACCTCGCCCTCCTGGTCGAAGCGAACCTTAACGAGGTCGGTATCCTGAACTCCTTGATCACGGGCATAGGGCATATTCCCCTGATTCTCTCATCCATCACGACTCTGTTCATGAACACGCTCCTGATATTTATCATATACCGGTTTGTACCGCCGAAAAAGCTAAGCAACATGTCCCTCTTCAAGGGAGCGCTCTTTGCCTCCTTCAGTTATGAGGTCGTGAAGTCCCTTTTCTCCTATTACATCAGGGAGATCAACGACTACACGTCCATCTTCGGCTCCCTCAACACCATCGTCATCCTCATGATATGGATATGGTACACCTGTTTCCTCTTCGTCATCGGCGCGGAAATGGCCTGGGTGTTTTACGAGAAAAGCGAGGAGGGCCGGGAACTGAATTTCGACAAGTGACGTCTTCAGATTAATCCGTGTTCTTTTCCATCGCCATCATCATCGCCCTGTTTGTCAACGTGGAGCGGATATTCGTTTTACTTTTCGTCCTCGCCGATGCCGGCAAGCTTCTTCGCCGTCCTCTGCTTGGCCTTCATGTCCACCAGCCGCGCAATCATGATACGCTGGGCCTGGGGAGACCCGGCGCCGTGCATCGATTCGGTCAGATAGCCGACGGCGGCGGAGCCGAGGGTCAGGTTCTCGATAAGCCGGAGGATGCGAATCCGGCTCTCGGTGGCAACGCTGCTCCGTCCCTGCAGATATTTCTTTACCCACTTCCCCACCTCGGGCGATTTCAGGTCCTCCTCTGACGGGCAGGTCACCATGAGGCCGCCGGCGATGTCCTGGGCGAGGCGCGCGATCTCGTAGGGATAGCGGGTCACGTTCTGCTTGTGCACGTTGGCCAGGAGCGTGTCAACGTAATAGGTGCCGGAGGGCTCACGGTGTCCCTCGGAGGCGCAGGCGATACACCCGCAATAGAGGGTCTCGTTGAGATGGTTCATTTCTATGATCTTGTCCCTCACGTGGGAGGCCTTTTCCGCGCCGTTGTATTCGGCCGCGGTCTGGGCCGCGCCGATGAGGACGTCACCCACCCCGACCTTGCAGGCATAACTCTGGCGGTGGTACGATGCGAACTGCTCCACCAGCTGGCCGGAAAAATCATGCTCCCTGAACATGAACACGCGCTCCCACGGAACGAACACATCGTCGAAGACAATAAGCGCCTCGTGGCCGCCGAAGGTGAAGTTGCCGCGGTCTATGGTGCCCTGCTCCAGCTTCCTGGTGTCGCACGACTGCCGCCCCATGATGTAGGATATGCCACCGGCGTCGCTCGGTATGGCGAAGGCTATGGCATAGTCCCGATCCTCCTCCCTCATGGAAATCGTCGGCATCACGATGACCTCGTGGGAATTCACCGCGCCCGTCTGGTGGGCCTTGGCGCCCCGCACGACAATGCCGTCCTTCCGCTCCTCGACGACCCTGAGGAACAGGTCGGGGTCCTTCTGCCGGTGCGGAGCGAGGGACCGGTCACCCTTGGGGTCCGTCATGGCGCCGTCGCACACCAGGTCATTCTCCTGCACGTATTCCAGGTACTGGAGGAAGCGCCTGCCGTATCCGGTCTTGTATTTCGCATCGATGTCGAAGGTGGTCATCGACAGGGCGTTGAGGGCGTCCATGCCGACGCACCGCTGGAAACAGCAGCCGGTGAGGGACCCCATGAGCCTTCCCATCTTGCTCTTCCTGACCAGGTCGTCCACGCTCCGATGGATATGGGTGAAGCGGTTTATCTTCTTCCCGGTGAGATGGGACGTCGCGGTCATGATATCCTCATATTCCGGCTTGAGCGCCATGGCGTAGGTCATGGCGACAGCGTTCATTGATGGCCGTATGATCGGGTCATCCGCCGGGCTTTTCACCCGCTTCCCGAACTGGTACACGACCAGGTTCAGCTTACGCAAGCTTTCAATATACTCTTGTGGAGATTTCATAGTTGGATCCTCCTGTGATTTTTAACCTCACCCGCGCTCTGCGCACCCTCTCCTAATGACCTCACCCCGCCTCCGGCGCGCCCTCTCCTTATAAGGAGAGGGTTTCCTAATCATTCATTTTCACTCCCCCCTCTCTATTTTATTGAGAGGCTCCCGACAGGATGTCCAAAAAGCGCTCGACGTGTCAGGGGGTGAGGCACGCCCCCGTAAAAATCTCCTCGCACGCGTCAGGGACGGCGCCTTCTCCTGAAACAATATATTCCAGGCAGCCGAAATATTTTTTAAACTCGGCGCCGAGATAGAACCTGGACGAGAGCACCTTGCCGTAATAATAGGCCGCTTCGGGATTGTCCCTGACAAGGGCCTGCAGCCGGTCACCGCAGGCGTCACCGGCAATCTGTTTCAATTTGGGAACGCAGATAGCGAGGGACCAGAGATGCATCCACCCGTGGGCGAGCATCCTGAAAGCCTGTTGGAGCGGTGTCGCAATGGCGAGGATCTCCACCGTCTTTCCGGTGTCGCGGTACTGCGTCAGCAGATATATCACGTCATCCATCATGTTCAGGCCCTTCTCGACATCGGACACGTAGTCGGTATCAACGATTCCCCGGGCCCGCTCTATGGTTTCGATGATCCTTTTTTTGAATACCCCGTAATTATACAGGTCCGGGTTCATCAGGAGCTTCCGCATGGCAAGGTCCATTGACTGGATGCCGTTGGTCCCTTCATAGATCGAGAGGATCTTGGAATCGCGTGCCAGCTGTTCCACCGGATAATCTGAACAGAAGCCGTAGCCGCCGTACACCTGGATCGCCTCTGCCGTTACGAGCCAGGCAAGGTCAGTGTTGCCGGCCTTGCATATGGGTATGAGAAAATCAAGGAGCGCCTGCGCATCGCGGGCGGCGCCCGTATCGGCATGGCAGATATCAGCGGAATACGCTGCAAGCATGGTTATCATCCGCATCGCCTCGACATGCGACTTCATCCAGAGGAGCATCCGTTTCATGTCGGGGTGCTTCACGATCGTAACCGGCGCTGCGGCGCCCTTGTTCACCGCATCAGCGCCCTGTACCCTGTTCCTGGCGTAGGTCACGGCATGGAGATAGGCGGAGCTCGCCGCCCCCAGGCCCTGGAGCGCCACGTCAAGGC
>CAZZHU010000067.1:0-8916 GCA_964654045.1 uncultured Leptospirales bacterium | reverse complement strand
TCATCTGGAACATGATCTTCATCCCCTGGCGCTCCTCGCCCATGAGATACCCGACGCACGCCCCGTTGTCGCCGAAACTCAGTGTGCAGGTCGGCGATCCCTTGATTCCCATCTTGTGCTCGATGCCGGAACAGACCACGTCGTTGCGCCGCCCGGGCGTGCCGTCCGGATTTGCGAAAAATTTCGGCACCAGGAAAATCGATATGCCCTTCGTTCCCGGCGGGTCGCCCTCAATCCGCGCCAGCACCGGGTGGATGATGTTTTCGTACAGGTCATTCTCTCCCGCGGAAATGAATATCTTCTGGCCGCTTACCAGGTATGTCCCGTCTTTCTGCCTGACCGCTTTTGTCTTCAACGCCCCAACGTCGCTTCCCGCATCAGGCTCCGTGAGGCACATCGTCCCGCCCCAGGCGCCTGAAACCATTTTTCCCAGGTACAGTTTTTTTATTTCTTCTGTGGCGAAGTTCTTCACCAGATTGGTCGCCCCCACCAGCAGAGAAACATTCATGGTGAAGGATATGCTCGCGGCGAAAAAATATTCCATCACAGCACGGTACATGACCTCGGGCATGCCCATGCCGCCCCAATCGGGGTCATTGGCCAGTCCGGTAAATCCCGCCTCATTGAAAAAACCCATTGCCGTTTTGAACTCCACGGGCACCGCGACATTCTTCGTGGCCGGATCGTATCGCGCGCCGGTCCTGTCCGCGATAGAATTGGCGGGATACACCCGCTCGACGGCGATCTTCTCGGCAAGGTCCAGCGTGGATTCATAGGTGTCCCTGTCGAACATGGAGTATTCATCATACCGGGAGAACGTGTCAACCTCCAGCATCTCGAAAAGAACAAATCTTGCATCCCGGGAATCAACCAGTGGATTTAGCGCCATGTCATGCCTCACTTTCCGGTGAATACCGGTTTTCTTTTTTCAAGAAAAGCCATCATGCCTTCCTTCTGGTCCGCCGTCGTGAAGAGCTCCGCCCACGCCTCCTCCTCGCAGGCGAGGCCCGCCCTGATATCCCTGCCCAGGCCGTAGTTGATCGCCTTCTTGGCCAGGCGCAGGGCCGCCCCGGGTCCCGCTGCCAGCCGCGCCGCCATGGCGGAAGCCTCCGCGGCGGGATTTTCCACGACCCTGTCGCAGAGCCCCCAGGAGAGCGCGGTCTGCGCGTCCACGCTCTTCCCGAAGAAGATCATCTCTTTCGCGCGGCCCGCGCCCACGAGCCGCGGCAACCGCTGCGTGCCGCCCGCGCCGGGAAATATGCCGAGGCGTATCTCCGGCGAGCCGAGGGTGGCGTTCGGGGAGCAGACGCGCAGGTCGCAGGCCAGGGCCAGCTCGAGGCCGCCTCCCAGGCAGTAACCGGTAATGGCCGCGATCACCGGCACGGGGAGGTCCTCCACCGCGTTGAAGGCGTCATTGAAGCAGAAGGCGCGCGCGCCTTCGGGCGCGAGGTCCGCCATGGGCGCTATGTCGGCGCCCGCGGCGAAGTTCGCGCCGGCGCCGGTGATGACAAGCGCCCGCGCCCCGCCCGGTCCCGCGACCACCCGGGCCGCGTCCCTGATCTCCGATACCATCTCCCGGTTGAGCGCGTTCAGCACGTCGGGCCGGTCAAGCTCGATGCGCGCCACCCCGTTTTCGCAGGTATACCTGATATGACGGAACTCCATGGAAGTGCCCTCCTGAACGCCCATGAACCTGTTACACGCTCCCGCCGAGCCCGCGGAGCGCGAACCTGAACATGAGTTCTATGATTTCATCGACTGAATATTTTCCCTTTGGCGAGTACCAGATGCGCGACCGCGCGATGATCGACCCGATGCTGAACACGGCGATCTTCTCGTCCATGTCCTTCGCGAACACGCCCGCCTTCTTGCCCCTGCGGACGATCGCCTCTCCGATCTCGTCGTAGTCGTCCCTGAGCCGGATGATCTTTTTCCTGTTGGCTGCGGAGAGGTTCTTCAGGCCCACGTCGAACAGGAGCTTGGACGAGCTTTTCTCCCCCAGGGTGAGCCTGACGTGATTTTCGATCATGAGGCGGAGGGCCTCCACCGGGCTTACCCCCCCGTCGTCCCTGAGGTACGTGATCGGGGACACGATCTCCTGCATCTCCTGGTAGAGAATCTCGTAGAGGATCGACTCCTTGCTCTCGAAAAAATTGTAGATGTTGGCCGGCCTGAACCCGCACGCACCGGCTATGTCCCGCATGCTAGTCTCCGCATATCCCTTTTCCCAGAAGAGGGTGCTTGATTTCGCGATGATCAGCTCCCGCTGCGATGTTCCCCGTTTACGTTCGGCCATGTCCGCCGCCTCCCGCATCCGGCCGCCGGGGCCGGATGTTAATGAACGACCATTAACTTAATCCATCCGGCCTGTCAAGTATTAATCGCCCCCCGGGAGAGGGGGCATGGGCCTGTCCGAGATCATGCACACGACCCTGGCGCATTTCCATGTCACCTTTACCCTGCCGTACCCGGTGACCCGGGCGCTCATTGAGAAGAGATTCCCCTGCGAGGAGCAGATCACAGTAGCGGCGGGCGTGTACTGGAAAGAGCTCCTGAAAAGTGCGGGCAATCCGGGGAGAGAATGTCAGTGCGGGAGCATCGCCACGTTGCATAAATGCGGGAATGCTTTAAGCTATAACCCGCACGTGCACCTTATCGGTACGCGGGAGCTCGTCAACATCACGACAGGCGTGATTGAACGCTCGCCGCTGCTGAATTTCAGGAGGATACGCTTTGCATGGATGAACGCTTCACTTCGCTTATTCCGTAAACATGGTATATTATTCGAAGAAGAAGTTCGCACAATAAAGGACAAATACAAGAATGGCTTTCATGTTCATCTACAGCCGATAACCGGGATTAATAACGAAGTTCTATTTCGCACTGCGGAATTCCTCGCAGCCGGATACTTCCACAACAGCATGATAACGGGAATTGACCATGTTAACAGGAACATAACATTCAGATACAAGAGCTGGGTTGATCGTAACACGAAACAGAAGTCCTATTCTGAAATGACCCTGGACATATACGAGTTCATGGCGCGAATGCTCTTTTATCTTCCCAAAATAGCTGAGGCATGGATGCCGAAGTCCCGGCATGCGGCAGGATACCGCAATTATGCCGGGAAAAAGCGATACGATATTACGGGATATACACTTGTGGAATTAAACATAAGTTAGAGCGGATTAAACGAAAAACCTGGGCGAAGGCCATTGAGAGCTCCTTTGACGCAAATCCGGAACTCTGTCCCGATTGCGGTGCGGAAATGATTGAATCCGCTGTCTTTTCATATAATGCGGACAGTGAATGGCGAAAACTCATGACTATTCTTTCTCTTGATTCTACCATGCGATTATTCCAATTTTCAGTAGAATGTATTTATTTTCTAAGAAAATGCTCCGTATTCAGTATAGGCCAATGCGACTGAATGCACTTTATGCGAACCAATGTGGGAGAAGAAATCAGTAATATCAACACAAAAAACCCTGGACAGGGGCTGAATTTAAGACGCCTGTCCAGTATTTTTCCTGTTGACATGTGCCTGGATTTACTTCATATAAACGTCATTGTGTCACCTCGGCCTCTTCTGAAGAGGGCGCAATTTCTTAGATAATAAATTCACCTTTTATTCATTCATTTAAAATAGTTTTCGATAGATTATCAAATGTATTCGGTGGGCTATTTTCGCTTACATCATTTGCATTCAGTTTTAATAGATACACCTTCTGCATGCTGATTATTTGATCCCTGACAAAGGCGGGTAAATCAGAAAAGTATAAAATATTTTTCAAAGAATCCGGAGTACGTTCACCATACATTTCAATAGGATGCCATTCATTTACGAGTGATATATTCGGTGAATACTTCTCGATTTCGTAAATACCGTCTATGCTCCACCTCCACAGGCTTTGCATTTTATTAATAAATTTATACGGCGTTCCTTTTCTTACTTCATTAATATAAAATGTGCTGCACCCGTCAAATAAAAGCATTGATCCAGGGTAGTTATTCAACATAAATAAAATAATTTGTTTTACCTGGTCTGAAGTAAAATATATAAACAGGCCTTCAGCAATAAATAGTATATTCGAAGTACAGTCGATTTCATTTGCCCATGAAAAATCCAATGCTGATTTAGGAATGCAAATCAAGCGTTCCGTCTCCGGATAGATTTTTTTTCTGATATCAATTACTTCCGGAAGGTCCATATCAAACCATGTAACACGTCCATTGTCGATTCTTTCAAATCGAAAATCTAGACCGGATCCCATACTTATTATGGCGGCATAAGGATGTATTCCAATGAATTCTTTTATTGCTTTATCGAATATCAATGAACGGCATGAGAAATACAGGGGTGATTCATCGGGGTATGGAATAAAATCATCGAAATCAAAATCCAATTTATTGATTACACTTTTATATTTGGAATCATTAATAATGCCGTCCGGTTTTATGGACTCAAGATATTTCATATAAAAAGTGTAAATCATCGTTTCCGGGACACCGGATATTTTACTTGTATCAACTATCATATCGTATCTCTAAATTATTTCTCATACGCCGCTCGCGGACACGCGGCACTTCTTTGCAAAAGCCGGGCACGCCGTTTCATCCAACAATACCAGAATGAATTTCCAATACCATATACACTACTGCCATAATGTCAATAATGAATTAAAATAGTGAAACGGCACAACAACCCCCAACGGCCTTTACGCCCCCATGCTGACCGATGTTGTATATGCGCGGGGTAAGAGTGGCGCGCCACGAAGCGGGAGCCGCAGAGTCTCCGGCACCAATCAAGGGACCGGACCCCGGAGCGGCGTATCACGTGTACGCGCTAGTCACCGACGGACCCCATGCGACCGCGGAAAAGGTATCGCAATCGATACACGCGGAGGCGCAGGCAGGGGCGAAAATTATAAACCCTCTGTCCGGCACTTTTTGTGTTGAAAATATCAGGCTGATCTCCCATGATAGCAACCGATGACATTCATTGTGTCACCTCGGCCTCTTCTGAAGAGGGCGCAATTTCTTAGATAATTAAGATAATGAATAATAATTGGATAACAGAAAATATACCAGACTTAACAAATAAAACTGCAGTAGTCACCGGTGGTAATATTGGCTTAGGTTTCCGTACCAGTTTTGAACTGGCACGCAAAAATGCCCATGTGATAATCGCCTGCCGTAGCAAAGACAAGGGTGAAGGTGCCATACAACGTATAAAAAAAGAGTTGCCATCTGCAATTCTCCACACTATTCCATTAGATTTAGTAAATCCAAATTCTATAAAAGCATTTTCACAAAAGTTACAGTGCCAAGTAAGCAGACTTGATATACTTGTAAACAATGCAGGTGTGGTTATGCTCGATAACTATCAAACCACCGAGCTTGGCCATGAGATGCACATGGCAACCAATCATCTGGGCCATTTTGTTCTCACCGGCAGACTATTCAATCTCCTGCTAGAAACAGAAAATGCACGGGTAGTTACCGTAACCAGCCTTGCATATCGGGCTGGTGCAATTGACTTTGATGATTTTGATTGGAGCAAACGAAAATATAATAAGAGCAAAGCCTACGGGGACAGCAAACTCGCCAACCTGCTATTTATGTATCAGCTGCAGAAAATGTTTGAATCTGCAGGAGCAAGCGCTAAATCAGTTGCTGCCCACCCGGGCCTCACGGTCACAGAAAGACATCACAGTTTCACGGGAACCAAGCTAATACTTGATAAGCTAATAGCATCACCAATGGGAAAGGGAGTGTTGCCGCAACTTTTAGCAGCCACAGAGCCAAGTGTTCAAGCATGTGCTTTTTATGGTCCTAAATATGGGGTAAGAGGCAAACCAAAAAAAATTATTTTACATAACAATGTGCTTAATCCTGATTTGGCTCAAAAGCTATGGGACTTTTCAGAAAAAATTTCTGGATTCACTTATACTTAATCAAGTAATATTAAGCGTAAAAATTTCCCGCAACGGCAGCCGGGGCCTCATCCCCAAATGCCAGCTTCAGGTTCAAGTCACGCAATGCCAATGCGGATATCAAGAAATAGAGGTTCCAGATCGCCGAAACAAGAAAGAACCAGCTCCATGCCTTATCCGAAAACTGTTTCATATGCCCCTCCCTGCAGCATAAATGCAAAAACCGGGACGACTGCGATTCAGGACCAATCCCGGCTACTTGATACTCTTTAAAAAATCCCGATACAGGCCGATCGTTTTCTCCGGCGCGTCCATGAAGATCATGTGGCCACCGTCGAGGACCTCCACCCTGCTGTTTCTTATTCCTTTCTTGAATACTGCCGCGGACGAGGCAAGAAATATCCTGTCGTTCTTTCCCCAGATGACAAGTGTCGGCGCGGTAATCTTCCCGAGTCGGGGCTCGAGCACCCCGAGCCCGCCGTTCCACAGGTCCTCGAAAATTTTCCTGTGGAAGTCGTAATTCCTTTCGCCCTCATCCACGATGAAATCGATGAACCTGCCGGGCAGCTGCGGCGGCCGGTCGAAGGCAAAGTGCTGCAGCCCGTGGTACCCCTTCACGGTCCTGAAATAAAGCGACTCGGTTTTGTCTTTTTCATATGCGGCAACGGCCTCGCTCGGCCCGTCGTTGCGCACGCCGAATGGCCCCAGCAGGAGAAGGCTTTTCACCTTCTCAGGGTGCTCTCCCGCGTACCATGCGGCAATGCCTCCGCCCATGGAATAGCCGTTCAGGTGAAATGACGCGAGACCCAGCGCGTTCACAAACCGGTCAAGCCGCCGTGCCTGTGACGGTATGTCATAGAGATCCCCTTCCACCTGCGAGTTCTCGCCGAAGCCGGGCACGTCCGGCACGATGACGCGGTAGCTACCGCCGAAGGCCCGGACCATGTCCCCCCAGAAATCCTTGTTCGCGCCGTACCCGTGGATAAAGAGCATCACATCGCCCGTTCCGCCTTCAAGGTAGACCCAGCGGTGGTCGTCAACCTGGATCTCGTGGCGCGAAACGCCCGCGGAACAGCGTGCCGCCTGCGCGAGCGCTCCCAAACACGTGCCCGGGAAAACGAGATAGAGCAGCGCTCCCGCTGAAAACAGGACGCCAATCGCTATAAGGAGCCCGATAAGTGCTTTTTTCATATCGCCCCCCTGCATATTATGGATGTTGTGTGGTGATACCCGGAGTATAGTCATGCCCTGCTGAGATGTCAAATCAATTCTGTAAAAAGCCCGCCACGACTCCCCTGCCGCACAAATTTTAAGCTCACTGTCCAGCGCTTTTTGTGTTGAAATTACTCATTTCTTCTCCCACAATGTTTCAAAATGTATTGTGTCGCCTCGGCTTCTCCTGAAGAGGACGCAATTTCTTAGATAATAACATGTATCCTGAGCTTAAGAATACGGACTATATCAGGCTGGATCATGCCCCTTCTTCATCCCTCATAACCCTCACCTGTGCCATGCCGCAGGAGCTGGGCGATACTATCAGGATTGAAAAGGATCGGGGCAGGGAGATACAGTCGCTTCGAGCCAAGACATCGGCTTGCCAGATTGAGCGTCTCCATTCAGAGGAAGCAAATCTCAAACGACGGCTTATTGCTTTGCAGAAAAAAGGGTTTTATGAGAACTACTACGTAATCAATCGCCTTAATAATGAACTCAAGAAAATTGAATCAAGAATTGATACGCTCATGATGCGGGAGGCCTCCGGGTCTGATGTTGATACCCTCACCATGATCGAAAAAATCGAAAAGGATTTCAATGTTCAATATAGAGTATATGTATTCCTGTTGGATTGATCATTACTCTTTAAATTCTTCTTGCAAACTCAAGCTTTCAATATAAGGTTCGGTAAATCTTCAATGAGATGGTTTGAACTGTATGGATAATCAAAAACCCATGAAGCGCCAAGACGCGCGTAAAATAGAGGAATTCATCAAATCCCTGGGTGAGGATGACCTGCGCTACATGAATCGCCTTATCATCGAACGGTTGAAGCTCCTTCATCAGCATCGGAGTACAACGCAGATGGAGCGTTTCAATGTAGGCGAGAAGGTCCGGTTCACCGATCCCGACGGCATGGTGAAAACAGCCACTATAATCCGGCTTAACAAAAAAACCGTGTCGCTCGTCACCACGGGCGGAGAGCAGTGGAATGTCGCGCCGGGCCTGCTCAAACACGAGGAATGAAAGCGTTGAATACGGATAAAGCCATGACTGTTAAAGAATTGATAACCATCCTTAGCGGGATGCCGCAAGATCTACCTGTTCTCGTAAGCGGCTATGAGAGTGGTTTTGAGCATTTCTATCATCCAACAATCGCGGAAGTCGTGCATTGTCCGGAAAATATGTATTATGATGGCGAGTATCAAATAGCGGAGGGCGATAGTTCTGTAAAACGTATACAGGCGATATTGCTGGATCGTATGATCAGGGATGATTAATAAACACCACCCCCGTTCGCTTCGGCGTCGAGTGCAGGGCCGTCCTTCAGGGCGGCCCTTTCTATATTATTATTTTACAATAAGGATGGCCATTATAGATAAATGTCTCTGAATATAAAACACTACAATAAAATAATATTGACAAAATATGTAGTGTTTAGTATACTATATATATAAACATATAGTATACTAAACAGGGGTTATTACCATGAATAGGGGAGTAATATCAGACAATCTTCGTCGGTTACGATCCATAAAGGGATTAAATCAGACTCAAGTTGCGAAAAAAGCAGGCTTGAGCCGTCCCTCCTATATTGCCATCGAGAAAGGTGACACCGATCCTCGTTCCAGCACTCTCATGAACATTGCCGGCGCCCTCGACGTGTCCCTGGCCGATCTTTTTCGTCCACTTCCCTCCCTCAAGCACGTGCGCTTCCGCATACAAAAAACTATGACCAGGCGGGAGGAAAACCAGCGCGACCAGC
>CAZZHU010000066.1:0-21372 GCA_964654045.1 uncultured Leptospirales bacterium | reverse complement strand
GATATCGCCTTGAAAGGCGGGTTCTCCACTGATCTACTTATCAGCAAAAAAAAGAAAATGCTTTCGGTGAAAGGCAGGACCGAAACCAATTCGCTTAGCATTATATCACCAACTCTGAAGTATAATTACCTTTCCAACGAAAACCTCAACCTTTACCTGGACATGGCCGTGGATACCGGTTCGAACAGATATTCGGTAAAACAATTAAGGCTTTACGATGATGTCTTCAATATCGAGTCTTCAGGGAACTATGTCAGCAATGATAGGGAAAATGCGCTATCAATAGCCCTTAAATCGAACAGCATCGATCTAAACGACCTGTCGCAAAACCTTACGCCCCTTAAGGATATCGAGTACGGAGGCACACTGCAATTCGACGGCAATATATCCCTGGATTTCAAGAACAACAGGGCAGCCGGAATGAGCGCCAATACCGTTCTTGAACAGTTCACACTCTCAAAAAATGAAAATGGTAACATTGTGCCGATCATCGAGGAATCAGGAATGCGTTTTACCCTGAATGATACTTCCGTCAATATTGATATTAACGGGAAACCTCTGCGGTCTGACATTTCTGTCAGGAGCAGGACCAAAGTTCTCGGATGGCTTCCTTTCAAATCAGAAACAACGATAGCCATTACATCTAAAAAGATGAACCTTGTTAACTGCAGGAACACGCTTGCATATTTCCTGGACCGCATGTACGCTACAGCCTATAAAGATAAGAGAGGCGCTCTTGAAAAACCTCCGTTTTTGCAGCGGCCCCTCGGTAAGTTCATGAATAATAACATAATCAGCCTGAAAAGCGATTTTGATACAATGTTTTACGGTAAAAGGGCGCGTTTCAGGGACGTTACGCTGGAGGCCCAGTTGAACAGAGGAAGCGTGCTGATTAACGAATTTAACATGGACGGTTATGACGCTCGATACAAGCTTGGTTTCCAGGGATATTTTAATAGCGATCAGCCATATATAAAAGTTGAAGGTAAAATTGATGATTTCGATCTGGCTGGATTTTACGCGGACAGTGGAATAAAAGGATCCCTGAGCGGGAAAGCGCGCACTGATTTTTCTTTTGAAGTATCAATGGCCCGGATCGGGGATATTCTTGATAACGCCAAGGGGCATCTGAACATCTACGTGGGGAAGGGGGTGATGGCCAACACCCCTGTGCAGCAGGGTGTAGTGAGCTTCCTGCGTAAAAACGGTTATGACCCGTCTTCGATATCAAACATCGCCTTTGAAGACACCACAATTTCGATATCAGAACAGGGAGAAAACTTCTGGTTCAGCAATTTCAGGGTGCGTGGTGATACGCTGTTATTCAACGCCCTGGGTGATTACAATTATGAAGGCGGCATCAATGGCAATGCGGGCTTGACGATCAGGAAAGAGGCAACAGTAACCAACGTGCCGATACACATGACCGGCCCGTTGCTGGCCCCCTGCATAGAGGTCCCCGGCAAAAAAGACTCTCACCGAACGTGCTTCAGATAATGCAACCGGCAATGCCTCAGGAATTTTTCAGGTCAATCAGTTCGTATATTGTGACAGGCTTTTCCTTGCCTTTAACCCTGATCAGATCAAGCTCCCGCGCGATAACGTGCTCCCTTACTTCCTCATATGTGAATTCGCTGATAATTATTCCGGTGCTGTAAATCTTGTTGGTACCTTCGAGGCGCGCGCCCAGGTTTACCATGTCGCCCATAAGGGTGTAATCCATCCTCGACGATGACCCGACGAAACCGACTACCATCGGCCCGGTATTCAATCCGATCCCGATCCTGATTATTTCCTTCTTTTGCTGCTGCCAGACAATATTCATTTCGTTCAGCTTCGTCATCATCTCCAGAGCCGCCCGGCAGGCCCTCAACGCGTGGTCCTGCTGCGGAACGGGAGCGCCCCAGAATGCCATTATCTCGTCACCCACGTATTTGTCCAGGGTTCCGTCATACTTAATAACAATATCGGTCATCGCCTGCAGGTATGTGTTCAGATGGTCTACCAGCTCTTCCGGGGTCATCTTTTCCGACATTGAAGTGAATCCGCGGATATCCGAGAAGAGCACTGTTATGGTTTTGCGTTCGCCGCCGAGCTTGGCCATGTCCGGCGTTTTAATAAGCTCATCGA
Organism: uncultured Leptospirales bacterium; assembly: GCA_964654045.1. Classification (GTDB taxonomy): domain Bacteria; phylum Spirochaetota; class UBA4802; order UBA4802; family UBA5550; genus RBG-16-49-21. Next base: position 19,242 of record CAZZHU010000066.1, on the reverse strand, counting down.
CGACTTTCGGAGATACGAATTTCGAAAAAGTCTGGCGTATAAACTTTTTTTCACGCTGTTCGGTAAGAACCCGGTAAACGACAATCAGCGTGAATGTAAATCCTATCTGAAGCAACGGCGAGGCAAAGGCTGCCATATAGCTGAACAGGTCGAATATGATGTATGACCCGACCATGTACGCGACGGCAGTCAGAACGGTAAACACGAACGATGATATTATTGATATCCGGGGGACGATAAGCCCCATCAGGAGAGCTATGACAAGCATGACGATGAGGTTTTCCATGTCATTGAACTTGATGAGAAAGTTCTGGCTGAGGATCGTGTTGAGGACGTTCGCATGGTGTTCAATGCCGAAAGTCGCGCCGTACGGAGACTGCTTTTCGTCAGTGGCTATCCCGGTCACCGCGTAGGCCGCGACCAGGACGATCTTGTCTTTAAGGGAAGTGTTATTTTCCTTCAGCATGTCACCTTCGCGGCAGAAGTAGCTGTAAGGATAATGTTCGAAGCTGCCGAAACCTCCTATGAAGTTGACATCCATGAATCCGCGCTTGTCGATTGGTATTTTTATTTCCCGTTCCGCGTTAGGTCTTGCCATTTTTGCCGCGGGAATATTTTTCAGTTTGATGTATTTACCCCACTTGATCTCGATATCTTCCTTCCCGATGCCGTAATATTGCATGACGATCAGGAGGTCGATGCTTGGATAATACCAGTTCTGCCACTTGAGAAGAAGGGGCATAGTCCTGATCACATTATCGGACCCGGGGAAGATATTGGCAAAACCGATGCCCTTGGCTGCCTTCGAAAGGAGCGGTGTGGGAGGAACCGCTTCCTCGACAAGCACAGCGGAGGTTTCTTCGGGCGGCACAGGGAACCTCAGCCTGTTCAGCACCTTGATGCGCTCAGCCTGGTCTCCATAGTCCTTGTCGACATACTTCGTTTCAAAAGGGAAGTCGAGGAATACGTTTTTCGCGTCCCGTATCGCGTCTGCCAGCTTTTCCTCGCCTTTCTTATGGTCCAGGAACATGATGTCAAACAGAAGGGCAATAGGTTTACCGGTACCGACGTATTTAGTGAACATGGCGTGTATTTCCCAGGGGAAAGGCCACTGGATGCCCTGATCAGAGAAATGGCGGATGGTGCGCTCATCAATGCCTATTATTATTATGTCCTTGCGCGCGCGTTTGTTGGGAAGCCGGAGTTCAGCTCCCTTCTGTATCATCTTTGATTTTTCAGCCGGATCCCGCAGGAAGAAAAGGAAATCACCCGCTCCCAGTTCCATCCTGTCGAGAATTGTTGTGAGCGAAAAGATAATTGAAATTAACACGAATATGGCGACAGACATCAGGAATCCCATGAGGTGATTTTTTTCGAACTTGATGGCAGGCATAATGACCTCTACGCACGGTTAATATTGGTCCCCTGACAGGAACTCAGCTGGAACATTGCAGAGTATGATGGGTCTTGAAATATAATAATTTCAAGTTTTTTATTTTTATCTTTGCAAAATTTTGAATTGTGGCAGTTTCATCATGGCGGAAGATTATAGTGATCATTCTTGCTATACCAGGAGTTTATCAGGAATTGTATATGTTTGAACCAGATCTTAATAAGTATGATGTTTAATTATTCTTGACAAAAACTGCTGATTTACACTTTTTTTAATTCATACTTGAACAGTTATTAATAATTGGATGAGGCTTTCATTGAATCTTAAAAACGAAATCGCTACAATATTGACCCGGGCTATTGAGGCTGCTGTCAGTGATGGCATTTTTCCTGATAATCTGCCTGGAATTGAACGTAAAGTTGAATATCCCAGGGACCAGAAATTCGGAGATTACGCCATTCCCTTTGCCCTTGAATCAGCGCGGATGCTCAGGAAGTCACCAATTGAGATCGGCCAGAAACTCGCGCAGTATATCGGCGTGGATTCCCTGATAAGTAAAATTGAAGTTGTGAAGCCCGGATTTATTAATATATTCGTTTCAAGCGGTTTCCTTTTTGAAAACATAAAGGATATCATACGGCAGGGATCCGACTACGGACGGGCTTCAAAGGAAAAACCGAGGCGCGTGAATATTGAATTCGTCTCGGCAAATCCGACGGGCCCCCTGAATATCGTTTCAGCCCGCGCCGCCGCGGTTGGCGACACAATTGCGAACCTCCTTGAATTTATCGGCGACAGCGTTAACCGGGAGTTTTACATAAATGATTACGGCAACCAGGTGAATCTTCTCGGCAGGTCGGTTCTGGCCCGCCTGCGGGAGATCCGGGGCGAAAACGTTGAATTCCCCGAGGACGGTTACCATGGCGAATACATTAAAGAAATTGCGGAGCAAATTGACAGCCGGCATCGTGATGAAATAAGCGGCATCTCCGATGAATCAGCCATTATAGTGTTCCTTGCCAGGAAAGCCATCGATTACAATGTCGCGGGCCAGAAAAAGGACCTTGAAAAATTCAACGTGCGCTTTCAAACATGGTTTAGCGAAAAGACCCTCCATGAGAAAGATGAGGTGATGAAAACACTGGCCTTGCTGCAGGAAAAGGGAGTTGTGTTTTCATCCGAGGGGAAAACGCTCTTCAAATCGACCGATTACGATGATGACAAGGACCGTGTGCTGGTACGGGACGACGGCCGGCCCACCTATTTCCTGGCCGACATTGCCTATCACAACGACAAAAAACAGAGGGGATACGATCTCATCATAGACATATGGGGACCGGACCATCATGGGCATATAAAGCGTCTCTTCGGCGCCCTGAAAGCGATGGGTTTCAACGAGGATAATTTCAAGATCCTTATCGCTCAGCAGGTCAACCTGCTCATGGAAGGGGAAACGGTGAAGATGTCAAAGCGCCTGGGGCAATTTTCAACCATGCAGGACCTGATCGATGAGATCGGCGTTGATGTGGCGCGTTACTTTTTCGTCATGCGCTCCCTTGAAAGCCACCTGGATTTTGACCTTACCCTGGCCAAAAAACAGAGTTCAGAAAACCCGGTATTCTATCTGCAGTACGCCCATGCGCGAATATGCTCGCTTTTCAGGGAAGCTGAAAAACGCGGCTTCGCCTATGAGCCGGGATCGGCCCGGGCTGATTTTTTTGATAATGAAGAGTCACAAATACTGATGAAGCACCTGGCAAAATTTCCCGAGGAAGCCGCTGATGCCGCAGAAAAATTTGAACCGCACCGCATTACCACGTACCTGATGCGAGTGGCCCAGGCGTTTCACCGGTTTTACACGGAGCACCGGGTACTGACCGAAGACCGGGAAATGTCAATTTCATACCTGTTCCTCTGCGACGCGGTCCGCGTTGTCATGGCCAACGGCCTCAGGCTCCTGGGTGTCTCCGCTCCAGAACAGATGTGAACTGGACGCACGGGGTCATCGTCAGGGACAGAATTTTCGGCAGCAGTGATTGACCGTCATGCCGGGAGATATAACAATATGATGCAAGTGACCATCCTGTCAACCGGCAACGAGCTCCTCTACGGAAAAACCGCCGACACCAACAGCGGCTATATCGCATCCCGCTTATTCCCGCTGGATTTGCGCGTGAGATTTTTCATGACGGTCGGCGATGACGCGGATGATCTGGAACAAACCATACGAAATGCTGTTGAAAATTCTGATATCGTCATCATGACCGGCGGTCTTGGACCGACCGATGACGATAATTCCATCGCCGCACTCCGCAGGATTTTCGGATTTCCCGTCGTCATTGACGAAGGATCGCGCGGACGCATGGAGTCTTTCTTTGAAAAAAGAGGCCTTCCCATGAACAATAATGATTTAAAAATGGCTGAAGTCCCGGCCGGGGCCATGGTGCTTCCGAATGAAAAAGGCCTTGCGCCGGGCTTTATTATAAGGCATAATGATAAAACAGTGATTGCTATGCCGGGAGTCCCGGTGGAAGCCATTGGCATGATGGAACGGAGTGTAATTCCCTTTCTCCAACACGAATGCGGTATAGGGAAAAAGAGATCGCTTTCATTTAAAGTCATTGCGATGAAGGAATCTGATATCAACGCCTCCCTCCTGAAGATGGCACTCCCCCTTGACAGCCTGGATTGGGGCATGACAGCGCGTGAAGGTATAACAACGGTGACCTTCGTTGAAAAAGGGACCGCTGCCATTGATTTTAATGCAATAAGCAATGATTTCAGGCGGGTATTCGGCGAAAGTTATCTTGATCCATTATGGGACAGTCCCGAAGAAGAGGTAATAGACATTCTCAGGAATATGAAGATGACCGTGGCGTTCGCTGAATCCTGCACCGGCGGGCTCATATCAAAAAGAATCACCGACGTTCCGGGGTCATCGGATGTATTCACCGGGGGCATTGTCGCTTATAGCAATAGTGTTAAAACGAGCCAGCTCGGCGTATCAGGAGTAAAGCTGGAGCAATATGGAGCTGTTTCGCCGGAAGTGGCGGCTGAAATGGCCGCGGGAGCCAGAACAAAGCTTAAATCGGACATAGGCATCTCAACGACCGGCATAGCGGGTCCCGGAGGTGGGTCAGAATCAAAACCTGTGGGAACGGTATGGTTCGGCCTATCGGATGAAAAGGGAGTTACGGCCTTTTCAATACAGATCAGCGGTGGCAGAGAACTCATACGCTCCATGGCTGCGCTCATTGCAATTGAGAATTTCAGGAGATACCTGAAACATTTAATGGTTTCAAGACACGTATAGATCATATGACTAAACCATATCACATGATTGTCGGTTTTTTAAAGGGAACTACTGCACAGGGATTCATAATGGCATCCGTCATGTTTGCCGCTGTCTCTTCATATGCTGCTATGGATTCCAGGGCACTGTACGATCAGGGCATGGAGGCTTTCAAAAAAGGGAATTACGGTTCAGCCGAGCTCCTGTTCAGGAAGATTGTCAAATCGGGTGACGATGAATATATTGACCGCGCGTGGTTCCATCTGGCGCGTTCAATTTTTAATAAAGGCAAATATGATCTGGCTCTCTTTGAACTCAAAAACTTCCTCAATAAGTGCAAGACCGATGCCCTTTGCGTTGAGTCAAGATACTGGATGGGTGAATGTTATTTTAACATGACCGACAAGCCAAATGCCATCGAAGAATTCAGGCGGTTCATTTCTGTGGCAGGAGAGGGCGAACTTGCCCAGACGGCCCATGACCGAATTGGCATGATCTATCTTTCTCAAAAACGATACGACGAAGCCGTGATTGAATGGGAATCGGCGAGATCAAAGAGTACGGACCAGCATAAAAACCATATCCGGCAGTACTGGATAGGAGATGCCCTGTACCGTAACGGAAAGTACGATGAGGCTCTGCAGAAACTGTCGCCTGTAGTTGCGGTGCTGGTAGATCCGCGCATCAGCGCCATGGCGGACATGGTCCTCGGCAGGATATACCAGAAAAAGGGAGACCACCAGAAGGCGCTCCAGATGTTCAGTTCAATCCCGGCCTCATATATGAAAGAGGATCCATTTGAAGAAGTTGCTTTCTTCAAGGCGCGCTCGCACAGCAGGCTTGGCCAGAAGGCCCAGGCCAGGACGCTTCTCGAGTCATTCCTTGCTGGCAGCAAAGACTCACGGTGGTATATAAGCGCGCAGTACGAACTCGGGGTAATACTGATCCAGGGGCCGGATCATGAAGAAGGCATTACGCTCCTGGATGAAGTGCGCGGCAGCTCCGGCAAACCTGACCTGAAGTCCCGCGCGTCGCTTAAAATAGGCCGTTATTACGCCGATCGCAGTCCCGATAAGGCTGTTCCATTCCTGGAAGAATCATTGAAAACAGCAAAGGAGGATAAAAGAAAGAATTTGCTGATATTCATCGGCAAAACCTGCATGCGGGCAAAAAAATACGACAAAGCTGTTGATCATTTCGGCCTGTATTTAAAAGAAAATCCTTTCGATGCTTCACGTGATGAAATAAATTTCTTGCGGGCGAGGGCGTATCTTGAAATGGGAGAAATAGACAGGGCCACGAATATATTTGAGGCAAACAGAAAAGATAATCCGTTTTCAAAATATATAGCCGAATCGAATTATTACATGGCCCTTGTCCGCTATAAGCAGGGGAACAAGGCAAAGGCCATATCTCTGCTGCGCGAATACCTTAATCAGAAAAACGGAGAGCAGGCGTACGATGCGTATGTTCTTCTTGTCCGGATATATCTGGATAAAGACGACCTGGGAAACGCCGGTCGCGCCGCCGAAGCGTTAACACGCGAATTTCTGAACCGAAAGGATGTGGAGACGGTTCTCTATGATTACGCAACGGCGCTTATGAAAAAAGGTCGTGACGCGAGAAGGTTCGTCAATCTCATCCTGAACAGGTTCCCCGGTTCCGAGTCTGCCGCCGACATCTATATGGTTCTGGGTAATGATAGTTTTAACCGTAACCGCTACAATGCCGCGCTGGAATGCTTCAACAATTATCTTAATACGTCATACACAAGGAACCGTGGCAACGCATTTTATAAAATGCTTGTTTCACTCTACAGTCTGAAACGATATGACGACGTGATTGCGGCCATAAAAAAGGGTAATTATCCTTCACTTACGGAATCACAGTGGAAAGAAATTCCCGTCATACTGGCGCGGTCCTATTATGCTTTGAAGAAATGCGAAGACGTGTACATGACCCTTGACAAAAAAAATCTCCGGGATTATCCCGGAGAGGATATCATCATGTATATCCGATGTGCCCTGAAAACGGGAGATTATCGTTCAGCCATGGAAGCTAATGATTTTCTTGAAAAAGACAAGCCGTTTTACGCAGAATCCCTTTTAATAACCGGCGAATATTTGCTGAGAAAAGAGAGCAGCGATGAAGCGGAGCTATATTTCATGAAAATAATCAATGAATGCCCGGGCACACCATTTGTCTATCAGGCAAAACTTTCGCTGGGCGAAATGAAAATGATGGAAAGAAAATTCACAGAGGCCATTCATCATTTATCTACCGTTGAAAACACCGGGGATAAAAACATACAGAACAGGAAGAATTCCCTATTAATCCGTTGTTACATAGAAACAGGAATGATCGATAAAGCCGTGGCATTAACCGAAGCTCATATTCAAGAAATGCAGGGAAATGAACATGGAGAACCTGTTTTCCTGGGATTGGTGCGGCATTATTACAAAAAAAATGATTTGCCACAATTTGAACGGTATGTCAAATATCTTGCGCGGTATCCGGGGCACGAAACTGAATTGATTTACATGTCGGGAAAGATATATTTTCAATCCGGGAATTATCACGCCGCGTACAATTATTTCCTGGCCCTTTCCCGGATGAAAAGTCCCCATGTCGAAGAGGCTTTCTATTTCATGGGCCTGTACAACCTGCTGGTTGCAAGAAATGCCGGTTCAGCCCTGATATTTTTCAGCAGACTGATTGAAATGGAGGAAGCGAGTATAACGATCAAAAGAAAAGCACTTATACAGATCGCTATAATCTACCGGGAAATGAATAATAACGCAAAATCAATTGAATGCCTGAAAAAGGTTCTCTCCAAGCAGCATCGCGGTCTGACACATGTGCAGGCCATCAATCTTTATTCCGAATTTGGTTATAACGGCAAGTAATGCTGGTCTCGTCAATTTAGAAAATGGAGGTTCGCCGTGGGCGCAAAAAAAAAGATACTGGTCATCAGCGGTCCCAATCTTAACCTGCTCGGAACCCGCGAGCCCGATATATACGGTTCACGTACGCTTGACGACATGAAGAGGAACATGCTCGATCATTCAAAAAACCGCGATATGGATCTTGATTTTTTTCAATCCAATGTCGAAGGCGAGATCATAAATTATATCCATGAAAACAGCAAAGCCGATGGAATTATAATAAACCCTGCCGCATTCACGCATACGTCAATAGCTATACGCGATGCGATTTCCGCTGTGAGAATGCCTGCCGTTGAGGTCCATCTTTCAAATATACATGCACGAGAGGATTTCAGGCGTGTTTCGCATATAGTGCCGGTATGTATAGGGCAGATCTCGGGATTCGGAATAAATTCCTATGTTCTGGGTTTGTCGGCGCTTGAGGCATATCTTGATGAAACAGGAAATAAATCATGATATGCGAATATGCCAGTGTGCCGGGTTTCTGCGTATTACAATAATCACGCAATACTGCCGCAGGAGCGGCACTGTATTGTTTCCCCTTTAAGATAAACCCTGTCAAGGGGGGCGCCGCAGGAAGGACAGAATCGTATCTTCGCAATATCTTGTTCCGCCTCTTCAGTGAAAAACTCACCGGTTGTTCTGTCAAACTTCCCGCGGACCAGACCTTTTTCAACAGCCACGGCGAGAAGTTTTGCGGCATGTGGTTCGGGGATCATCAATTGACCGGCCATGTCGCTTATTTTCATCCGGCGATGAGATATGATCGTGCCTGTTATTGTTTGGAGGAGCTCAATATTCTTTTTTGATTTTCTCGCGAGAAATATAATAATGAGTCCCGGTATTATGAATGACAGTGAGAAGACGGCTATCGGCATGCCTGATTTTGAGCCTGGAGAACTGCTGTCAAGATGCATGGCAAAGCCAAGTATAAAGGTGCTCATGCCGCAGAATAACATGAAAAAACCAAACCATTGGACCGCCGTTGCGATTGCTTTCTTCATTATCATGGCATATTGTTAATGGCGGGTTGAATTTCTTTTTTTTGATTCTATCTCGTGCCGCTGAAGGGCCGTGGAAATTATGGAATCAAGATCGCCCTGTTTTATGGGCTTGATAAGGTAGCCGTAATGCCGTATCGTATCGGCGCGCTTTATCGTGTTCGAATCAGCATTGGCGGTCAGGAATATTACCGGCACATCGATCTGTTTTATGATAAGATCCGTTGCTTCGATGCCATCCATGTCGTCAGATAAAAAAATATCCATTATTATAAGATCAGGATTGATTGAGGCAACCCTTTCAACCGCTTCTTCGCCGGAAGAGAGGGTCGCGGATACCTGATAACCGACGCGTTCCAGCATTCGCTGGATGTCCAGGGCTGTTATCAGTTCATCCTCAACAAGCATAATACGTTCTTTCAATGTCACCTCTACGGGATCCGATAATAATAATATACAGCCATCTGTTAATTATAGCAAGTACCTGACTGGTTTTTCCGGCATATTAGCCCTGATAAATGCATATTCTTTTTTATATACAAGTTTCAGGTTTATTGATCCCCGTCCTGTAGTTTTTAACGAATGTGTAATTAAAACAAAACTGGGGCAGGTATCAACTCTTTTTTTATTTTTACAGGTACAGGTTAAGGCATTAATTTCATTCTTATTCAGACGGATTATTTCCTCCAGTGACTTATACTGAACATCAGAAAAATCCAGTTTACTATTCTTCATGCAAGGGGTTAAAAGTGTCAGGATATCATCGGTCTCGGATAGCCATATTGATCTAAAAACGAATGGAGACGCGCCTGTTCCAGTAGCAATTCCTGGTCAGCCGGAATGTCAGGCAGTAATTTTCCGTCGGCCGACGTATTGAACAGATTTCAAAAGGCCTGATATCGAGTATGTCGGTCCCGGTAAACATGCCAGGCAGGATTTCACTCCACGGTGACGCTCTTAGCGAGGTTGCGTGGCTGGTCAACGTCGCAACCGCGCAGTACGGCGATATGATACGCGAGCAGCTGGAGAGGGATTACGGTCAGGAGCGGAGAAAATATTTTCTTCACTTCTGGCACATAGATTATATGGTCGCTGTAGCGCTTTATGCTTTCATCGCCCCGGGTCGCAATGGCGATTATTTTACCGCCCCGCGCCTTGACTTCTTCCATGTTGCTGATGATCTTGCCGTAAATGATATCACGCGGGGCAATGAAAACCACGGGCATGTTTTCGTCTATGAGGGCTATGGGGCCGTGTTTCATCTCTGCGGCCGGGTATCCCTCCGCATGGATGTATGATATTTCCTTGAGCTTCAAGGCGCCTTCCAGTGCAACTGGGAAATTAACGCCGCGGCCGAGATACAGGAAATTCTTGTTGTCCTTGTGGCACTCTGCGATCTGGCGGATATAGTCAGTGATCCCCAGAACCTCCCTGACCATGTCGGGGATCTCGTGGAGCTGCTCGATGCAAACGCGCAATTCATCAGCGGTCATGTCCCTGTGGTGAGCGAGCATCAGGGTAAGCATGATGAGTACAGTTACCTGGGAGGTGAAGGCCTTTGTGGAGGCCACTCCGATCTCCGGGCCGGCATGTATGTAGATCCCGCCTTCGCTTTCACGGGCGATGGTGCTGCCAACCACATTAGTTATTCCGAGTACTTTTATGCCCTTTGATTTGGCTTCCCGCAGCGCGGCAAGGGTATCGGCTGTTTCACCGGACTGGCTTATGACTATTACAAGATCACCCTTTTTTAAAATCGGCTTGCGGTAACGGAATTCGGAGGCGTATTCAACCTCAACAGGGATGCGGGCATATTCCTCGATCAGATATTCACCGATGAGCCCTGCATGCCAGGAGGTTCCGCAGGCTATAAAGATAACGCGCTCTATTCCATTGAGATCTGAGTCAGTCAGCCGAAGACCGTCAAGCCTGATCGAGCCAGCATCGGATACGGCACGTCCGCGGAAAGCGTTCTTTATCGTTTCGGGCTGTTCGAAAATCTCCTTGAGCATGAAATGATCGAAGCCCATTTTTTCTATGGAGCCTATATCCCAGTCAATATCTTCAATTTTCTTGTCTAATTTTTTCAGGTCAAGATCATAAATTTTAAAACTATCCTTGTTGAGATCGAGAATTTCACGGTCTTCGAGGTAAATAACTCTGCTGGTGTGCTCTATAATGGCGCTGGCATCGGACGCAATAATCATCTCTCCGTCTCCGGCGCCCAGAATGAGGGGGCTGCCGTTCCTGGCCGCGATGATACGTCCCGGTTCCCGCCTGGACACGATGCAAAGGCCGTAGGTGCCTTCAAGATTCGACACGGTCTTCATGACTGCATCAAGGAGATCTCCGTTTTGATTGTAATGGTATTCTATTAAATGTGAGATAACCTCGGTGTCGGTATCGCTCAGAATAGTATGGCCTTTTTCTATGAGCATTTTTTTTAAAATGGCAAAGTTCTCAATTATACCGTTATGAACAACAGCTATTTCATTGCGGCAGTCCATATGAGGGTGTGCGTTCAGGTCGGAAGGGACGCCGTGAGTGGCCCAGCGGGTATGCCCAATGCCGGTGTGATAGTTATTGATATCGCCATGTCCGCTATTTTCCAGGGATTTTTCCAATGCCGATATTTTCCCGCTTTTTTTATGAACGAAAATATCATCGCCCACTAGAGCGACCCCTGCCGAGTCATACCCGCGATATTCCAGACGCTTCAGGCCGGTAATGATTATATCAACGGCATTTTTATTGCCCACGTAACCGACAATACCGCACATGAGTTTATATCCCCCTGATCTCTATTGAAAATCGGCATAAGCTTTAATATGATCTAATTTAAGTCAAGTTTTAATCATTACAAAATATTTCGTACGTGTAAATTCAATGGTTATGCGTTAGTATGTCAATAAATTACATTATTTAACATACAGGCGGCCTTGTTCCGATAATACATCTGCGGTAATAGTATAAGGAATTTGCCTCAATACAATTTTTTATTTATATTTAAATATCAAGTACAATGATTATACAGCATCATGAATGGCATCACAAAAGAAATAAAACGCAGGCTTATTCTTGAGCAATTCAAAATAACCGCATCCGGTTCCGATGAGAGCTTTTTCACGGATAATACAATAAAAAACCTGAAGCGGGAAATGGTTGCCACTATTTTCATCATCTCTCATGAAAAAGACATTTCAGAATATTATATGCGGCTGGTGCAAAGGTTCGAGACCGAGGGGTTTCTCGTAAGAAATATATGTCTTGAACAGTTAGATGATGATGCCATCCCTGTTGTAAAAAATATCGTTGAAGAGATCAGCTGGACATTCCAGAAAGAAAGCTGTGCGGTTATTTCATACGGACCAAGTATTGCGCCGCAGATAATTGCCTGCTATTACGTGTATTCAGAAGACCCTCCATCAAAAGCAATAACAAAAGTCCGAAAAATGGATCCACGGTTTCTCGCCGGCAGTGAAGAAGTGGCCTTCGTGTATAAATTCAAACATTTTATAAGTCAAATCAGGGGTATGAGCGACAATGAATATATTTTCAGGAATCTTCAAAATGTTTAGATTAAAAGCGTTGAATAAAGAATAAATGCCAGGTCACACTTACCCGGAGTGATTTTAATTACATATCGCTATCAAGGCAATAATTGTTTTTTTATTGTAAAAAAATCGCATTGGGAAAATGATTGCCAGAAATTGTTATTACATAGTAATTTCGAAACAAATTATAGTATTGGGTACCAATTATGATCGATATTGATTTTGAAAAAACAGGCGGACTTATACCGGTAATTGCCCAGGATTATTCGTCAGGAATGGTCCTTATGCTCGCATATATGAACAAAGAAACCTGGGATCTTACTCTCCGGACAGGGATTGTGCACTACTGGAGCCGTTCAAGAAAGAAAATCTGGAAGAAGGGAGAATCTTCGGGAAATGTCCAGGAAGTAAAGGAGATACGGATCGATTGCGATAATGATACTGTTCTCATAAAGGTCAACCAGATAGGCCGTGCCGCGTGCCATGAAGGATATCAAAGCTGTTTTTATCGTGTGTTGCGGGACGGTGCCCTGATTGTTGACGGTGAACGCGTTTTCGATCCGGAAAAAGTATATGGAGTAAACAAATGACGAAACAAATAAAGCTTGGAATACCCAAGGGGAGCCTGGAGAGTGCGACTATTGAGCTTTTTCAGAAGGCCGGCTGGAAGATATCCGTGTCATCGCGGAATTATTTCCCTGTCATAGATGACGAGGAAATATCATGCTCGCTGGTACGCGCGCAGGAGATGGCCCGTTATATAGAAAACGGAGTTCTTGACCTCGGCCTGACCGGTCTGGACTGGATACTGGAAAATGAAGCTGATGTCCAGTTAATATCGGATCTTGTATATTCGAAAGTAAGCACCAAGAAGGCACGGTGGGTGCTGGCTGTTCCGGAAGATTCTGATATAAAAACAATCGAGGATTGCGCCGGCAAAACGATATCGACAGAGCTTGTCAATTTCACAAAAAACTACTTTGAGCAGCGCAATATAAATGTTGAAGTCGAATTTTCCTGGGGCGCAACGGAAGCGAAAGTTGTGGAGGGACTTGTTGACGCGATAGTGGAAGTTACTGAAACCGGCTCCACGATAAAGGCTCATGGCCTCAAGATCATTGCGACATTGCTCGAAACAAATACTAAGCTGGTGGCAAACAAAAAAAGTTTCGAAGATAATTGGAAAAAATCAAAAATAAAGCAGATAGCCATGCTGCTGAGAGGCGCCCTGAGTGCCGAAAAGATGGTTGGTTTGAAAATGAATGTCCCCCAGGAAGGCATGGAAAAAGTTGTAAAAATTATACCAAGCCTTACATCGCCCACGATATCAAAGCTATATAATTCCGAATGGCTTTCAGTTGAAACCGTGATAGAGGAGTCAATCGCGAGGGTGGTTATTCCGCGGCTGATAGAAGCGGGCGCTGACGGCATTATTGAATATCCCCTGAACAAAGTAGTGAATAAAAATGAAATCTAATCACCTTGCCGGCTGGAGAACCGGATCTTATTTATAAGCGGAATTTTAAGATACGCCACGGTTTTATTCTGTTCGGTAGTTATTACCAGGCTGTCACTGGGTGCCTGCAGGCTTTTCAGCATCATCATGATCAGGATCAGGCCAAGGCCGGCGCCCTCTCGATGGGGATCATTGATATTTTTGATGCAATAATCAGCCAGGTCTTTGCAATTCTCCGCGTCCAATAATTTCTTCTTTACGTTTTGTAATTCAGTATCTGTCATCTTTACGGGATTGGCAACCTGCACGTGAAGTGTTTTTTCATCCGTCCATAATTCTATTTCTGCTTTCATGTCATCTTTGCGGGCGAATTTTTCGAAATAAGTCGTGTTGTCGCTGCTCATCTCAAGATTGAATAATTGAAGGGCTGTTTCGTATTCAATTATCTCGTTCGATTTGTTTTTGGGAGCATAATCCTCAAAATAAATATTTTTAAAATTTGCTTTTATCGCGTTGATAATCAGTTCTTTAACACTGGTGAATATGGGTGACATAAGGTCGGTGCAATTATATGATTCAAGAATTTGCAGGATTATTCTCCGCAACTTAATTTCAACGTCATCGGATATTGAATAGGCCACAACACGTGCGCTGTTTGAAATTTTTTTACAAGATTCCTTTGTCATTGAGATTATGCCAGGAAATGTTTTTTAATAAGGAGTATTATTTGATTGTCGTTTGAATTGAAAATTGTCAATTGTTCAATTTAGTAAAATATATATAAATATAGTTATTTTGTCAACTAATAATATTCCACCCAGGTGGATTATTTATATTTTTTGAAAAATAGTATTTGTCATAGTGATAAAAATATGTTTGATTGAATCATTATATGATCCATTAGGTTTTAGAAATTAAGATTTGCCGAAAAAGTGTTTATCGGTACAGATATGAAATTAACAATAAATAATATAATTGTATGCTTCCTTTTAATTTCATCAAGCCCTGCAGCAGCGAAAGAGATTAATATAAGTGATAATGACATTTACGTGAAAAAAGGATTTTCGCTGCAGTGGTTGCAAAACATACCTGTAAACGATAAATCATGGCTCCTTATACCCAATTCCGGGAAAGATAAATCTTTACGAATTGTTGATCTGCAAATACAAGGCCTTCCCATAAGATCATTTTTTTCCTATGATCATTTCAAGCCGGCAACTTTCACATTTATCACAGGTTTTAAAATAAAAAACTTAGATACAGCAGAAAAATTTTTAGGTCTTTATATTGACCAGATTGCAGAAAACTGGGAAATCTATCTCAATGGTACTCTCGTAAAAAGTGAATTGCACGTAAATGCTGATGGTGAAATTTGTGAATTCCGTAATCAGCGCCGAGTGCTGATTTATCTTAATCCATTATTGCTTAGGAATGGGGAGAATATTCTGGCCTTTAGAATCATCGGTGATCCCACCATTATGGACACGGGTTTTTATACAAAAGCACCTTTGATTATTGATGATTATGAAAAGCTTAACGTTAAAAAAACAAGACTTGTACAACTTCTTCTGCTTTTTGTATACCTCGTGGTCGGATTATATCTACTTTTATTGTTTCTATTCAGAAGGACTGAGCTTTACAACCTTTTATTTGCGCTTTTTTCAATTATGTTCTTCATATACCTATTCTGTAGAACAAGCACCGTCTACTCGATAATTCCGAATACAAAATGGACCCTATTAATTGAATTTATATCCCTTTACATGCTCCTTCCTCTCTTCATGTCATTCATAGACCTCATTCTTTACGGCAGGATCAAAGCGTTTGTCTATGGATACGGGATATTCTGTGCAAGTCTTATCGGTATTACTCTGTTTTCCCACTATCCCGTCAGAATTGATATTCTGAGGATCTGGCAATATACGGTAATTATTCCCGTCATATATTTTATTGTTTTCCAGATAGGCAGGGCCTTCCTGGCCACCGTCCGGCAGTTTCACGCATCATTCATTGACGGGGAAAAACCGGGTATAGCCAGATCAGCAGCTGTGAGCCTGGTAAAAACCATACCGGGTAATCTGATGATAGGCGCAATGGTCGCGGCCGGATGCGCTATATTTGACGTCCTTGACGCCGTATACTTCACCACCGGCATCATCATTATCAATTACGGATTCCTTGTTTTTATCATTGGTATCACTATGGTTCTGTCAAACCGGTATGTCTATCTCTACCGCGAGATCGCTGGTTTGAATGTTGATCTTGGAGAGAAGACACGGGATCTCAAGGAAACCCGCGTGCGATACGGATTATCCCAGGAAAAATACCGGCTCCTTGTGGAAGGTTCAACGGACATTATTTTTTCCATGGACGAAAAGATGAATTTCATCACAGCCAACAAGTCCATGTGCGATCTGCTGCATATCAAACGGGAAGATATCGGCAGGCATAATCTCCTTGACGTGCTGCACGTGCCTGATAAGCGATCGCTGGCCATGCAATTCATCCAGGAAAAATTGGAGATATTTCTAAATGATAAAAAGCCACTACATATCAGGCTTGACTTCAAAACGCCTTTCGGTATCGAACCGGTATCTCTCCAGGTCATGTTTGAATACATCAATATCGAGGGAAAATATGAAATACTTGGCAGGGGCACCAGTATCGCTGAAGACATGCTCAACAAGTATATTGAATCCGAACATACCAGGTACCGTATAGGCAACCTGCTCCTCGTGGCCGATGACCTGAGCAGCAGGATCACACGTAACCTTCATAAATTCATCAACAAGAAAGAACTGTACCTGCTGAAAATGGCAATAAGGGAAATAATTATAAATGCTATTGAACATGGAAACCTTGCGATAACCTTTGATGAAAAATCACGGGAAATTAATGCTGATAATTATTTCAATTATATTAATGAGAGACAAAAGGATCCCCGTTTTAGCGGACGATCAGTATTGATAGATTACTTTGTTGATTCTGATAAAATTGCATATACCATAATTGACGAAGGGACTGGCTTTGATTATAAAAAATATTTAAATAACGAGAACGAAGCAAATGAATCGATGCTTTCTCATGGACGCGGTATATCACTCGCGAAGAATATTTTTGATGAAATACGGTACAATGAGCGCGGGAATGGTGTAACCCTGGTCAAATGGCTGAATACCGGCCAATGATCGTCAGTAACCGGCTTCTAGCACTTGAGGCCGGTACCGAGGCGCATTTCAATTGACATGTTTCTCAGGTTTTTGGGAAAGGAGATCGATTCAAGATAATCAATAAAACAGCGTTCCAGTTTTTCCGTTGCTTTTTGTCCGCAGACATTTTCGGAAATTTTCCTGTATCCGCTTAATCGACCTTTTTTATCAATTACAATAATAACCTTTATGTAAATATATACGCAATCAGAGCAATTCATTGACAACCGCGATTCGTCCAGGCATTGCCTGAAAATATTTTTACGGAAGTTTTCCTGAATTTCATTCATTGATCTCCACCGGTCACCTTCAAGTTCATGATCTTTGACAATTAACTGCTTGTTGTTTTCTGAGCATGAAACGAATGAAAGCATCGGAGGATTAATAAAAAAAAATGCTGCGCATAACGCTGCAAATTTATGAAGACCGGGAAAATTATGGGTCAGGTGATGCATTTTATTAATACAAAAAGGCCCGCGCTTAACAGCGTGGGCCTTTGATTAAATCTATTTATCTAAAGTTTCTATCAATGAATTGGGCGGCAGTATATCAACATAAACGGTAAAGCTGGTAATTGTTGACATGTTGCCTGCCTTATCAAGAGCTTTTGCGTCAATCTGGTGCTTGCCATTGTTGAGGAACTGAATCTCATTCTTGTAAGGAATGAATTCGCCTTTGCCATCCACCCTGTAGTAGATGACTGCTACACCGGATTCATCATCTTTTGCAGTGATAGTGTATTTTACGTCTGTCGAAGCAACATTCTGATTTTCAATCTTCTTGAGTTCTTTATCAGGCTTGATTTCAACAACAGGCGCGGTTTCATCTGTAACCATTTTAAATACGGCGTCTTTCATTTCAACTTCATTCCCGGCTTCATCGACTACTCTGAAAGCGAACTGCTCGGTGATGTTGTTTACGTTATCCGTCGTTTTAATTTTAAGGTTGATGTCACCTTTTGCCGGGATCGCGAAGGGCGCCGCGTATTCCTGGTAAGTCGTACCGTCAGTCGTGTATTCGACCTTGTTCACGCCGGAAAGAGCATCACTGGCGTTTACGCTGAACATCACATTTTTCTGATAATAAATCTTATCCCCGATTTTTTTGACCGGTGCACTCGTGGTGACAACTACTTCAGGGCCGGTATTGTCAACCGCCACATTGTAGCTTTTTTCCGCTTCCTTGTTGCCGGCCTTGTCAATACCATTATACTTAATAGTATGATACCCTTCCTTGTCTATGGAAAAAGGATTCTGGTAGGTCGCGGCGGTTCCATCATCAATTTTATATTCGATTTTATCGATGGCCAGATCGTCCGTTGCGGTAAGTTTGAACTGAACCTTTGAATTGACGAATATGGTTTTACCATCTGTATATGCTTTAGCATTTGCAGCAATGGTTGTCTCTCCGCCTTTCGTTTCAATTACCGCTTCCTCTTTCTTGACTTCTTCTTTTTTAACTTCATCAGTTAATTCTGTCTTTTTTTCGTCAGCAACATTCTCTGTGGTTGACGGATCATCCTGCGAATATGCCAGACCGGAAATGAACATTCCGATAGATGCACATATCGAAATAATGAACAATTTTTTAAGCATACATAACCTCCGTTTTAGCTGTATAATAATGTATAATTAATTACAGTTATTTAGACTTTAACAGTTTGTTAATGTTAAATATTAATAATTTATTGTCAATAGATATTTAACAGATAAAAGACAAATTTAATCGTTTTAAACGTTTTTAATTGTATATAACAGTTGTAAAGTTTATTCTATCAGGTTCTGGATGTTCCAATGCATATTCACACATAAAAAATTATGCACCTGCATGAAAAATGTCCGTATATCATTTTTTGAGAACTAAAATAGTGGTTGTGAATCTTAATAGTTATCTATAAGCTTATTGTTTAGCTTGACTTTTTATAGATTGTGTATATTTATGTTTAAAAAATTGTTAAAAAAAGGAGAAAAATCATGGTTGCTCGATCAATTGCATTAATTGTTTTCTTATTATTTTTCATAGTGGAAATGACTTTTGCTCACGGCGGCAGGACTGATTCCGAGGGGGGGCATTGGGATCATCAGAATAAAGAATATCACTATCATAAGGACGGCAAAATAACTGTTGATAGAAGTAAAAGCAACCGTTATGATGAGCTTGCCGGAAAGCATGATGGCGACAGGGACTCAAAGAAAGAGAAAAAGGATAAGAAAGAAAAAAAAGACAGGGATGATGATAAAGATAAAAAAATGAAAAAGAAAAAAGACAAAGAAGATAAGGATAGAGACGAGAAGAAAGATAAAAAGGATAAGAAAGATAAGAAAGAGAAAAAAGATAAAGATGATGATAAAGATAAAAAAGTGAAAAAGAAAAAAGACAAGGACGATAAAGA
>CAZZHU010000065.1:0-21437 GCA_964654045.1 uncultured Leptospirales bacterium | reverse complement strand
GGCTTGCCCTGAAAATGTTGCTTAACTCAGTGTCCTGAAAATCGGGGCAGGCCCAAAATTGATGTTACTAGACCTCACCCCGCCTACCCTAAATGGCTCAGGATAGGCCGACAGATTCTCATTACACCCTCACCACCAATCCATATCTAGACCTCACCCGCGCTTCGCGCACCCTCTCCTTAAAAAGGAGAGGGTTTCCGCTGAAAGGTATTTTTTCTATTGCTCCCCTCTCCATTTCATGGAGAGGGGTTGGGGGTGAGGATTAAACAGGAGATGGGGACAAAAGGGGTGAGGTCATTTCCCCCCGAATCATCTCTTCTCCCTTCCTGAACGCCTTCATGTTTAATTCAACCTTATCCTTCGGCATGGTCTCGTTGATGACGCTCCTGAAGTCTTCAGCGTCAAAGAGAAGGACGCCGGTACCGCCAACAGCGCCCATCATGATGACATTTCCCAGAATCGGCTGGCCAAGCCTGAGGGCCTCGTCCGTGGCGTCTATAAACGATACTTCCGAGGCGAGCTCCTCAAGGGCTTTTCTCATCTCGTCGAGGGAGGGATACTTCAAATCCCCGGCAATAACGCCAACCGGATGGATCGGCCTGGTGTTGCTGAGCACCGTCACCGACGGGTTACCGTAGGCGGCAAGGACCCTGATAGCCTCGGTAGGCTCGAGGGCCACCACGATGTGCGCCTGCCCCCGCGGTATCTGGGGGCTCCACACCGACTGTTTCGATATGCGCAGGTGGCTCATGACCGACCCTCCTCGCTGGGACACGCCGAAGGTCTCGCCGATGGTCACGAAGTACCCTTTCCGGGAAAGTATGTTTCCCAGGATGCGGGAGGCCATGACGTTCCCCTGGCCGCCCACACCGGTTATGATGACGTTGAAGGGGTCATGCATCATGCTTCCGGATTTCATTTCACGGCCTCCGTCTTTCTGATCGCTCCCGCAGGGCAGATGCCGGCGCACACGCCGCAGCCGGCGCAGATGACCTCGTCTATGACCGCGGCCTGCCGTTTATTGTCCCAGACCAGACCGGGACAGCGGAATATCCTGGTGCACAGGCGGCTGCACCCGCAGTTGTCGCCTGTGCATACTGACTGATCGACTTTAACTTCGAATTTCTTCTTCCCCTTTTTCTCCGGGGAAAGGGCGCACATCTGTTTCATAATGAGGACCCGTGCACCCTTCTCTTCCATGAGTTCCAGAAGTTTTTTCTGCGTCCCTTCGGTGTCGAAGGGGTCCGCATAATCCACCGTGGCCCCCAGGGACCGGCACACCCCCGCCGGGTCGATGGTGGGAAGGCTCCCTCCCATGGCGTCAAGGGGCGTGCCCGGATGCGGCTGGAATCCTGTCATAGCTGTCCCGCTGTTATCAAGGAGAACGAATATCACGTCGGATTTATTGTGTATGGCGTTAACCAGCGCCGGTATGGCAGCGTGGAAAAAGGTGGAATCGCCGCACACGGCCAGAATCGGCTGGTCCATGCCGAACTGGGTAAGCTTCCCGAAACCGCTGGCGATACCGATGCCAGAACCCATTGAATGCGACGTCTTCATGGTGCTGAATCCGCAGGGGAGAAAGCCCAGGGTGTAACATCCGATATCGCCGCAGACAAACCCGCGACGGTTGTCCAGCTCGAGGGCGTTATGGAGGTTCCAGAAGGATGCCCGGTGAGGGCATCCGGGGCAGAAGGTCAGATCACGCACCGGCGCCAGGGCCTCCAGGTGTTCCTTCGCCACCTTTGCGTACGCTTCCGGCATGGCCGTATAGTCTATGTTCAGGATTTTTTTGACCGCATCGACGACGATATCGGGATTCATTTCATTGATCGACGTGATGGCGCCGTTATTCTTGCCGTAGAATTTCTTGATGCCGACTTCCGCGGCGGCTTCCGCTGCTATCACCTTCACGTTCTCTTCCAGAAACGGGAGCACCTCTTCGACGAAAAGGACCTTCTCTGACATGACAAGATACTTTTTGACAAGCTCCGGCGGCAGGGGCCACGTCGTGCCGATCTTCAGTATTCCCACCCTGTCCCCTGCACCGAGAAGATGAACCGCTTCCCTGCTGTAGAGGTTGCAGGCGCTGCAGGTGATAATGAGCAGCTCCGGCCTTTCCGGGCCGGTGTAGGTGTTAAAGGGGGACTTTTCGAATATGGCGACGGCTTTTTTTAGTTTCTCCTGAAGCATGGCATGGTGCGGCGGCACCGGCATGGTTATAACGGGGCCTGACCGGGGGTCGCCGGGCAGGGTGTCAAACTTGAAACTGGCTTTCCCCGCGGGATCTCCGAGCTTTCCCAGCGTGAGGTTGCCGCTGGCGTGGGAGAGGCGCGTAACACTCCGCATCATCACCAGCGATCCCAGCTCCTCTGAGAGCTCGAAGGCCCATTTCGTCATGTCCTTGGCCTCCTGGAAATCACCCGGCTCCAGGAGCGGCAGCTCTATCATGCGGGCGAAATGGCGCGACTCCCCCTCGTTGATGCTCGAAAGCGCGCCCGGGTCGTCGCAGTGCACCAGCACCGTTCCCCCCCGTGTTCCGGACAGGGCCACGTGGAGGAGAAAATCGGACGCGACGTTTACGCCGTTCTGCTTCATGGCGCATATTGAACGGAGACCGGCGATGGAAGCGGCAAAAGCTACTTCCAGGGCCACCTTTTCATTGACCGACCACTCGACGTATATATTACGCTTCTTTGACGCCCGGGAAAGATTTTCAATTATTTCCGATGAAGGTGTCCCGGGATAGGCGCTCGCGACATTGACGTTGGCCTCCAGCGCCCCGCGTACAATGGCGTCATTGCCCATCATTAAATACCGGGCGCCTTCATTCGTGTCGAACAGGTATGACATATCAGAATCCCATCCTTGCTTTAAATCCCGACAAGTGTCTTTGTTTCAAGCCTGAACATGGCCCGGCGGTCACCCGGAGTGTTGATTAACCCGCCGGTTAATGCCTTCTTCAGTGCCCGTTTTTTCTTGTTGCCTGCCGCGGTTTTGAGACGCTCCAGGTTTTCCGCGGGCATATCCTCGATCTCAAGGTATCCCGCCTTTACAGCGGCATCGACCAGCGACTTTCCCCGTTCCGTCCTGATTATGAGCGTATTCACGCCGATCCTTCCTTCCACGACACCCACGGAGACATCGGCGAATTCCGATGTCATGTCAAAGCAGTAGTCGCAGGAATTGGGCACCGTGGCGCGCACTTCCGCAAGCGGTATCTCGATGGTGCCCTGGTCGGTATAGATTTCCATGACCTCTGCCGGAGGCGGCGGTATATCCAGTTTCCTGATTTCATTAATGTCGACCCGTCCCTGAATGAGACGCCGGAAATCCCGGAAGTCCAGGGACCAGGTGCAGAAAAGACCCACCACGAGGGACGTTGGATCGGTAAAATCCTTTTTAGTCATGGGATTTGTCCGCATCTGGGCCAGGGCCAGGACCTGGCAGGGCGTGGCCACCACGCCGATGCGGGAATACCCCTTATCAACGGCCTTGTTGAAGGCAGCAAGGGTGGGCGCGGCCGTATACTTGGACGAGGCGTAACCCATCACGTCGTCGGGACTGGTGACGATGCGAGGAACGGCGAGGAGCCCTTCCCTCCCGGTCAGTATCGCCGCATCGCACACCTTCGCCGACAGGGCGCAGGTCATCAGGGCCGTCACTGTTCCGCCCGACTGGTAATTGTTCCCGGCTGCCCTGGATTTTGCTCTGGACATCATGATTGAGATGGAGCGGCCCAGGGGTTCCATGGAATAAGGAGCGTCGAAAATACTCTGCGATACTCCGTCCAGGTCTACTTCGACCTTCGGGCAATAGGCGAAGCACCGGCCCTGTTCCTGGGTGCAGGGAAAGAGCATGGCGGTTTTACCGTTATACGACCTGAAGTACGGGCAGAGGGAAACGCAGGCGCCGCACCCTATACAGAGCTCATTCCTGAGCACATCAGCCAGTAATTCACTGGAACCGAGCACCTTCATTCAACCCCTCCAGAGCGGGAGCAATTTTCAAAATCTAGTTTCATTATTACATAAATCCTTATACCGCTGCATGATGTCAATAGTTTTTAAAACCTCGCCCACGCTTCTAATCCGTCATTTCACGGATAATCCTCACCCCCTAACCCCCTCCCCAAAATATGGAGAGGGGGGATATTTACGAAAATCTATCCCCCCTTCTCCTTTTCAAGGAGAAGGGGCCGGGGGATGAGGTTATACATGATCGGTGTGCACAAAGCGCGGGTGAGGTCTAATTGCGATTATCAGTTGCGCGCATTTTACAATCCCCTCATCGTGTCCGACCGTATCGCCGACCGGTCCCGGGACGCCAGGACGGTATTGATCGTTTCCAGCATTTTTGCCTTGTCTTTCTGCAAAGTGCCGTTGATGGGCAGATAATTTGACGCGTGGATCCCGACGAACTTCATGTTGTCGACCGTGAGGTTCTCGAAGAGTAGTTTCATCTCCTCCAGGGTCTCGAATGGATCAAGGAGCTGGAATTCGCCGCGCTGCATCCTGGTATATAAAACCGTTCCGGGGACCGGTGTGACCGTCAGGGCCGCGAGATACTGGGGCGCCATCTCATTGGTGATTTCCGCCGTGGCAAGGGCATGCTCCTCCGATCTCTGGCCCCTGCCCGCCAGGCCCAGCAGTATCATCGATGAAAGGTTCATGCCGGCCTCGACAAGATTCCTGCCTGCCTGCAGCATTTCATCACGGGTTACGCCCTTGTTCACTTCTTTGAGGAGCCTGTCATCTCCCGTTTCAACGCCGAGATACGCCTTGGTAAGGCCCGCGGATCTCAATGATTTAAGTTCAGCCATGCTTTTCCGCAGGGTGCTGGAGGGACCCACATAGCTCCCCACGTGGCGCAATGACGGAAAGGTCTTTTTCAGCTCATCAAGGATCTCCAGGAGAATGGAGGTTTCGATGTCTATGGCGTCACCGTCGCACAGAAATACCTTTTCCACGTCTTCATAGGCGTCCGCGGCCATGCGGATATCTTCCTTGATTTCGTCCAGGCCGCGCACACGGTATTTCTTGTCCTTGTACATGCCGCAAAAGGTGCACTTGTTGTGCGAGCATCCGACCGTGCACTGGAGCAGGTAGCTGTTGGCCTCGCTGAAAGGCCTGAAAATATTTCCTTCGTAACGCATAGTCAATCCTTTATCATCTCATTACAATAATGTTATCCTGGTCTCCGCCAGCCCCAATACCGCTTCATACAGCAATTGCTTATATTGATGGTCAAAAAGTCCCCCTTCGGGGGATTCAGGGGGCTGGTCGTTCCGCACTGCCCTGCCTCCTCCTGCTG
The DNA here is from genome assembly GCA_964654045.1 of uncultured Leptospirales bacterium. Taxonomy (GTDB): domain Bacteria; phylum Spirochaetota; class UBA4802; order UBA4802; family UBA5550; genus RBG-16-49-21. The sequence goes on along the minus strand of CAZZHU010000065.1, from coordinate 16,124 downwards.
TTCCAGTAACCATAGGAGAAATATATAACCGCTCCGATGGCCAGCCATACAGCAAACCTGATAAAAGTGATGGCCGGAAGGCCTGCCATCAGGTATATGCACATGGCAACACCCGCCACGGCGACCGCCATGACAAAGGGTACACGGAAGCCCCTGTCCCGATTCGGTTCGATCTTTCTCAGCATAATAACGCCTATGCATACCAGCATGAAGGCGAACAATGTCCCCACGTTGGTCAGGTCCACCATCTCGTCTATGCTTGTGAAGGCGGCAAAAAAACCGACGAAGAGTCCGGTGACCACGATATTGACGTGGGGTGTCCTGAAGCGTGGATGCACCTTCGCGAATGATCGCGGCAGGAGCCCGTCCCGGCCCATGGAAAAAAAGATGCGCGTCTGCCCCGTCTGCTGGACGATGAGCACGGCGGTATGGGCCACCACGGAGCCAAGGGCGATAATGCCGGCGGCCCAGTCGAGATGGTGAAAGCTCATGGCCACCGTGAGGGGCTCCGCCTTGTTCGACTGCGTGAAGGCCGAAAGGGGGATCATGCCGGTGAGGACCGCCGCGACCACCACGTATACAATGGTACAGATGATGAGGGACCCTATAATGCCAATGGGGAGATCCCGCCGGGGATTGACGGTTTCCTCCGCCACTGTCGATACCGCGTCAAAGCCCAGATAGGCAAAAAATACGATGGCCGCGCCCGCCTGGACCCCGCTCCATCCGTTGGGCATGAAGGGTGTCCAGTTTTCCGGCTTTACATAAAAACACCCGACCAGGACGAAAAAGGCCAGGACCATGAGCTTCAGTATGACCATGATGGTGTTGAAGCGCGCCGATTCCCGTATTCCCCGGTAGAGCACGATCGTTATCAGTGCGACGATGCATACCGCCGGCAGGTTGAATATGACCGGTATGTCGAACAGCTTCGGGGCTGACGCGATCGCGTCGTGGGCGCTCTGGAAGCCTGACGCGACCCTGGCGACGGTATTGCCTCCCGCCACCTGTTGCATGATATATTCACCGGAGCTTTTGAGGCTTCCGATCTGGTCTAACGAAGCGCCGTTCATAAGGAGCTGGGCCGCGTTGTAAACCGATTCCCCGTGCAGGGCGCTGCGGTAGTCCGTGACGAGCCATGCGGGGATGTTGAGGCCGAAGCCGCGAACCAACTCCTTGAAATAGCCGGCCCAGGATATGGCAATGGCGACATTGCCGATGGCGTATTCGATGATAAGGTCCCAGCCGATAATCCAGGCAATGAACTCACCCATGGTGAGATACGCGTAGGTATACGCCGAACCCGAGACCGGCACCATCGACGACAGTTCCGCGTAGCAGAGGGCCGTGAACCCGCAGGCAACGCCGGTTATAATGAAGGATACGACGATGGCGGGACCGGCACCGGGCCGGACCGTGTCACCTACCGTTGCGGTGCCCACGGTGGCGAATATTCCGGCGCCGATGATACCGCCTATCCCCAGGAGTACCAGGTCCCGTGCCGTGAGGACGCGTCTCAGTCCCTGCCCGTCCTGCGATACGCCGGCGAGCATGTCGCCAATCGTTTTTCTTCTGAATATATTTTTAATAAAGTTCATAAAGAATGAATGATAGGGCGAATTATTTCTTCCAAAACAATTAAGTCGAAATATAATTGTCATAAAAAACGATGAAACATACCCGTCAATAATTAATTAGGCCAGCGGCATGGTAAGACGTACCGTATCCGTGCCCTCCGTGGTGGTGACCGGCAGCCCCGTCTTGTAGAAAAGATGGAGCATTTTCGCGTTCTCTTTCAGCACTGTGGCCGACATTTCGAGAATCCCTTCACGCTGGGATGCCGCGAAAACATAATCCATCAGGATGCCGCCAATGCCGCGATTCTGGAAATCATCCCGCACCAGCAGTGAAATCTCCGCGGCGAGCTTCCCCTTTTCCACCACGTACTGGCCTATACCGATGACGGTTTCAGTTCCGCCCTCCTCCAGCACGGCCAGGATCGTCATCTCCTTCGAGTAATCGATGACGGCAAAGCGGCGTATCGTTTTACGGGGGACGTATTCAATGGTCGAGAAGAACCTGGTATACAGGCTCTGGTCGGAGAGCGAGTAAAAGAACAGCTTCAGGTTTTCTTCATCGCTTACTTTTACCGGCCGCAGGAGAAAATAGAGGCCGTCTCCCGTTTTCCGGTAGGTCTCAAGATGTGCCGGGTATATGCTCATGGCGCCGTCGATCGACTCCTGGTCCCGCTGCACCAGTCCCAGTTTTTTCGCCTCGTCGAGGAGCCACTCCCTGAATTTCGGATGGGCGATGGTAATAAGGGACAACGCGCGGTCCCGGATGTTTTTCCCGTAGAGGTAGGCGATGCCATGTTCGGTAACGACATACTGGACATCGGCCCTGGTAAGGGTCGTGCTGGCCCCGCTGTCGAGGACCGGTACGATCCGTGATTTTTTACCGTCATTTGAGGTGGAGCGCATGGTCAGGATGCTCTTCCCGCCCGATGAAAGTGCAGCGCCCCGCATGAAGTCAGCCTGTCCTCCGACACCGCTGTAGAGCGTCGTCCCCAGGGATTCCGCCGTCGACTGGCCCGACAGATCGATCTGCAGGGACGTATTGATGGCCGTCATGGTGTCGTGCCTGCTGATCACAAAGGGGCTGTTGGTGTAGTCGATGGGCCGCATCTCGACAGCCTCATTGTTGTCGATAAAACTATAGGTATCGGCGGTCCCCATGCAGAAAGACGCCACAGTCCTGCCGGGATCAACGCTCTTCCTGGAATTGTTGACCGCGCCGCATGTAATGAGATCAATGACGCCGTCGGTGAGTAGTTCGGTGTGAATACCGAGGTCCTTCTTGCCCCTGAGGCTCGACAGTATGGCGTTGGGAATCTCGCCGTATCCCACCTGGAGCGTGTCCCCGTCCCTGACTATGCGGGCCACGTACCGGCCGATCTCGCTGGCAGTATCGTCCGGCGGGTCCAGCCGGTATTCAAGGAGCGGCTCATCATGGGGCACCAGGTAGTCCACGTCGTCGGGCCCGACCAGGGAATCCCCGGACACGTACGGCATATGCGAGTTGACCTGGGCCACCACGATTTTCGAGTGGTCCACAGCCTCCCTGACGATATCAACGCTGACGCCGAGGCTCATGTTTCCGTTTTCATCGGGGAGGGAGACCTGTACGAAGGCCACGTCGACCTGCAGCTTCCCCTGGCGGAACAGTCGTGGTATCTCGGAGAGGTGCACCGGCGTATAATCGCCGAGCCCCCGGTTGATGACGTCGCGCGAGCTGTCGCTTATGAAGAAAGAATTGTGCCTGAAATTTTCCTCGAACTTTTTCTGCGTGTAGGGTGCCACACCGAGGGTCCACACATGTATCACCCTGGATCCGTAAATCCTGTGCGTCTTTGATTCCACATGGTCAACGAGAGACTGGATGAGATACTGCGGCTCCCCGCAGGAGGAGCCGATGAAAATGCTGGTGCCGCGATAGATCAGGCTGAAGACCTCCTCCAGCGCTGTGAATTTCCCGGGGTATAATACCCTGAGACGTTCGAGATGCCGTTTATCCTGCCGTTTCATAATATGACAAATTATTTTGACAATAAAAACGCCATGTCAAGTTATTAATGGCCGGACAAACACCGGGGTATGTCAGTTGTATGATATCGGCGTTTGCAAATGACATCATCATGTTTTAGTAGAAGCATGGGCGCGAGCGGCCCGTCTCGAATAATCGCAGGCCAGTTCCAGCAGCTTGAATATGCGGTCAAAACTCGCTATGACCGGTATCCGGTATTCCTTCGCGATGGCGCTGTGCTCAATGATGGACTGGCCGCCGAAGAAGTGAACCACCAGCGGAATTTCACGGTGCCTTCCCTGCATATCGCTGATGAATTTCCAGTCGAAGGTCGTAAAGGGTGAGCTGATGGTCATAAGGACGATGGAATCAAAAAGTCCCGATTCCAGGTATATCTCCAGTATCCGGTTGAAGCTTTCCTGCGGGCCCACTTTCTCAACCGATGCCCAGGTATCGATCGGGTTGTGTATGGGAGCCCAGTCGGGGAAGAGGGGCCTGAGCCTCGCGACGGTCTTCCCGTCCAGTTCCGGGAGGTCCATGCCGAATTTTTCAGCGAAATCGGAGGAGAGAACGCACCCGGAGCCGGATACCGATATTACGCCGACGCGGTTTGAGCGAAGAAGCGGGAACTGGCACACTATCGAAAGCATCTCGAACAATTCATCGTAGGTTTCCACCAGGATCATGCCGTACTGCCTGGCAACCGCTTCAATGGTGACGTAGCTACCCGCCAGAGATCCGGTGTGGGATGACACGGCCAGCTTCCCCTTCTCGCTCTTGCCGGCCTTCAGCAGCACGATCGGCTTGCGGTGCCGCTCCCTGTTCTCCCTTAAAAGAGACACGAAGCGGCCCCCGTCGCGTATATCCTCCAGGTACATGCCGATGGCATGGGTCCTGGCGTCATGCAGATAGTATTCGAGAAGATCGCATTCGTTTACGTCCAGCTTGTTGCCGATGGCCGCGATGTTCGATACCCCGAAGGGCTGCCCATGGCCGGTCGTATCGAAAAACCACTCGACGAAACCCGTCACGAAAAGGCCCGACTGCCCGACGATGGACACGTTGCGCTCCCGGGTCTCAAGGAACTGGCTGTAGTACTTGATGGGCGTGCAGTATCGCAGGTCGGGAACATTGAAACCGATCGAATTGGGGCCCACGACGCGGATGTCCCTGCCCCGGATCAGCGACAGCATTTCCTTCGCGAACAACGCCGCTTCCTTCTCATCATTGGAGAGATTACCCGATTCTATCAGTATACCTCGCACGTTGCGGGCGATACAGGCCCTGACCACGGGCATCACCTGCTGCACCGGGAGCACTATGACGGCGAGATCAATACGGTCGGTGCCGTTGGCGTTGCGGGGCAGATCGTCAAGCTTCCGGAAGCACCGTACGCCGTCAATGGCTTTCTCGCGGGGATGCACGATGAAGAGGTCCGGGTAGTTTTGCTTCTCCATGTACTGCTTGAAATTCTGCAGAACCTGGTTGCCTCCCTTTTTCGGATTGGAGCTTGCGCCGAAAAGCACTATTGACCGGGGATGAAAAAATCGTTCCATATCAGGTGACAAGAATAGAATGGCGCGGTTTTCCTGTCATTACAATTTTTTATTATGCCTTGAAGCCGCCCAGGAGCAGGCGCAGAAGCCTGCTCTTGGGGATCGCGTGCTGGATGACTCCGCTGAGGATATCCGCCTTGGCCTGGTTCCTGCTGGTCAGGTTAACCATCAGGTTTATCATGGACTTTCTCGTCATCACCTTCTGGAAGAGGTTCCCGAAAAGAATATCGCTCCTGAATTCTTTCCGCCACAGGTTGTCATAAATCCTGTCGACTTTATTCGGCGCATAGTTTTGCGACAGGCCCCGGGTTATGGCCGTTGCGGCATACTCGCCGCTCTTGAGGGCGTAAAAGATGCCTTCACCGGTGAGGGCATCGACAAAGCTCGCGGCGTCGCCTACCAGCAGCACGTTGCCGGAGGAGCGCTTCACGCCCATGGTCCCCGTTGAGAGGTGGGCCCCCTTGAAGGACCCCTCGACCATGACGGCGTTCCTGAGCTTTTCCCGGGCGAACACGTTTTGATGGATGAATATTTCAAAAAGATTCCTGATATTTTTAAGCGACTTGTCCCGGCATATCAGCCCCACTCCCACGTTGGCACTGCGCTCTCCGGTAGGGAATATCCACGCGTAACCGGGGAGGATGGCCTTTTCATAATGAAGGGATATGCAATGCTCCAGACCATCAACATTATCGAAATAGGCGCGCATGGCAAAAGCTTTCTTTAATGATCCCGTCCCCTGTATTCCCAGCTTTCTCGCAACGGTCGAATGGACACCGTCTGCACCGACAATATAATCGCAGCCGGCCTCGAATACCTTATTTCCCTGGAGCGCGCGGATTCCCCTGATATCACCATTCTCACGGATAAAATCCTTGAAAACGCATTCTTCTCTCACCGTCACGCGTGGAAGGGTTCTCACATGTTCAAGTAACACATTGTCGAATATTCTCCTCGGCATGACATAACCATGGTCAAACCGGCCCGGCACCGGCCTGGTATGTCCCCGCATGACCACGTTGTCCGGTGAGGTGAGCATTACACCGTCGCACATCCACGGCTTGAGGGCTTCGATTTTTCCGAGAACCCCAAGGCGATCCAGAACTGACAGGGCCGTTACGGAGAGCCCGTCACCGCATGTCTTGTCCCTCGGGAAGGAGCCCTTATCGATGAGAAGAACATCATGACCCGCCCGGGATAGAAACGTTGCGGCGCTGCACCCTCCCGGACCGGCGCCTATGATGATGACGTCGTACTTTTCTCTCATATCATCTGCACTATGTTGTGGTTCGTTACTGCTGCGTAAGATAGGCTACTTGAACTTTATTATTTGTTTCTATGTAAATTATATCTGTATAACAATTCATGCAATTACCATACAATTTTTCAATTAAAAAAAGCTTGTAAATTCCGCAACGCGCCAATAAATATCAAAGGATGTTAGACGCGAATAACTATAGAACACAATTATAATGTAGACAGAACTGGCAATATCATAACGTATTCATTGGTCACAAACCTGCAGCAAAATCCCAGTAAATGTGTGAGTTAATGTATGGATAACAATAGAAAAAAATCGCTTGTCGCCCTTCTGTCCGTAGCGTCAAACAGCACACTCGTAGCGATAAAGCTCTCCATCGGTCTGCTGATTAATTCCGTATCGGTAATATCCGAGGCCATTCATTCAGCTGTTGACCTCGTCGCCGCCATCATCGCTTTATTCGCAGTCCGCAAATCGGGCAAACCTGAAGACCATCGCCACGCCTTCGGCCATGGCAAGATAGAAAACATATCCGGGACCATTGAGGCACTTCTTATCTTTTTTGCCGCGGGCTGGATCATCTACGAGGCCGCCGAAAAGCTTAAGCATCCGCAGCCGATGGAACAGGCCGGCTGGGGTATAATTGTAATGTCAATTTCGGTGGCGGCCAATTTTTTTGTTTCACACATGCTCTTCAAGATCGGCACCGAAACCGATTCCATCGCCCTCAAGGCCGACGCCTGGCACCTGCGCACCGACGTGTGGACCTCCTTCGGCGTCATGGCGGGTCTCGCCATCTACTGGCTGGGAAGGTTCTTTTTCCCCGAGTACAACCTTTCCTGGATCGACCCGGTGGCGGCCATAATCGTCGCATTCCTTATTGTTAAAGCTGCCTATGAATTGACCCGTGAATCGGTGCGGGACCTCCTTGACGCGCGCCTGTCCAAAGAGGATGAGGAACTGATTGACCGCTATGTAACGGAACAGCATCCGAGGGTCTTAAGCTATCACAAACTCAGGACAAGGAAATCAGGGTCCCAGCGTTTCTACGAGTTCCACCTGGTGGTTGCCCCCGAAATGAGCGTGCAGGAGTCCCACGAGATCGGCGACCGTATCGTCGCCAGGGTCAAGGAGCACTATCCTGACGCCAAGGTAGTCATCCATGTTGAACCGTGCGATGATACCTGCACGAACGAGTGCATCGAAAACTGCGGGAGAATCGAGTAGACCTCACCCGCGCTCCGCGCACCCTCTCCTTTAAAAGGAGAGGGTTTCCGTAATAATGAATTTATCACAGCCTCCCCTCTCCATTTCATGGAGAGGGGCTGGGGGTGAAGCTAGCGCGCCAGCAGCACCACCGTGCTTCGCGCGTTCACGATATAATGGTCCTGGGGATCGATCCGCACCTCTGATCCCGGATCAAGAAAATCCGTGCCAGTTCCCAGGCTGGTATCCACAACCCTCTTCCATCCTGCATTCGGCACGCGCGGTATCATGACACTATGTGAATTGTAATCAGCGTTCATGATAAAGAACAGCAGGTAGTCGCCGATATCGGACCTGACTTCGCCCCCGTCAAGCATGTAGCAGATTATGCGGGCATCAGGGTAGTCAAACCCGGGCCGGTCAAGGTTGAGGCCGAACCAGGATATATCGGGCATTCCGTCGGAATCGGAATCGCTCCCGGAGAGGTACTTGCGGCTTCTGAGGATCGGGTAGCGGTGCCGGAAGGCGATGGCATTTTTCACGAACTGGAGGATATCGCCGTTCCTGGCCGCCAGATCCCAGTCATACCAGCTGATATCGTTGTCCTGGCAGTAGGCGTTGTTGCTCCCCTTCTGCGTCCGCATGAACTCGTCGCCGCCCAGCAGCATCGGCGTACCCTGTGAAAAGAGAAGGTTGCAGAAAAAGTTCTTCACCTGCCTCCTGCGGAGAGTGAGGATCTCGGGTTTGTCGGTTTCCCCTTCCCACCCGCAGTTCCACGAATTGTTGTCATTGGACCCGTCGCTGTTGTTTTCCAGGTTTGCCTCGTTGTGCTTCCCGTCGTACGAGACAAGGTCGCACAGGGTAAACCCGTCATGGCAGGTGACGAAGTTCAGCGAGTTGTACGCCGTCCTGCCGTCGTCAGCGTACATGTCGGCCGACCCGGTGAGGCGCCACCCCATCTCTCGGAGCTGGCCCGCGTCGCCCTTCACGAACCTGCGCACCGTGTCGCGGTACCTGCCGTTCCACTCCGACCAGTCGACGGGAAAGTTACCCACCTGGTAGGTTCCGATGTCCCACGGCTCGGCGATGAGCTTGACCCGGTTCAGCACCGGGTCCTGGGAGACCGCGTCGAAAAACGAGGCGCCCGCACGGAAGTAACCCTCCTCCCTGCCCAGCACCGAAGCCAGGTCGAAACGGAAGCCGTCGACGTGCATGACCTCGACCCAGTAGCGGAGGGAGTCGAGGACAAAGCGGATCACCGGGGTGCTTGACAGGTTCATGCTGTTGCCGCACCCGGTATAGTTCATGTAGTATCTCCCCGGCGCTCCGTGGATGCCGGTCAGGATATAGTAGTTCCGATTATCGATCCCCTTGAAGCTGATGGTGGGGCCCATTTCGTTCCCTTCGGCCGTGTGGTTGTACACCACGTCCAGGATAACCTCGATGCCGGCCCGGTGGAGCTCCCGCACCATGGTCTTGAATTCACGGACCTGGCACCCCGGCGACGTTCCGGTCCCGTAGGAGGATTCCGGCGCGAAGAAGCCGATGGTATTGTATCCCCAGTAATTGGTGAGGCCCTTCTGGATGAGGAAGTCCTCGATATAATATTCATGGACGGGCAGGAGCTCCACCGCGTTGACGCCCAGTTCCTTCAGGTAGGGTATCTTCTCGATGAACCCCAGGTACGTGCCGGCATCCTTCGCCCGCGAGCTTGCATGAGCGGTAAAACCTTTTACATGTACCTCGTAAATGATTAGATCATTCAGAGGCAGGTCCGGCTGCCTGTCGCCCTGCCAGTCAAAGCTGTCACCGACGACTACGCATTTCGGCATGACCCTGCTGCTGTCCCGCGTGTCCATGGTCAGATCTTTTCCCGGCGCGTTGGGGTCATATGAGAGGAGGAGGTTGTCGTCATTCCGGCATTTGCCGCTGACCGCTTTCGCGTAGGGATCGAGAAGGAGCTTGTTCTCGTTGAATCGGAACCCCCAGGCTGGATTGAATTCTCCCCTCACCTTGTATGCGTAGAGCTGGCCTTCTGTAACGCCATGAACATGAACATGCCAGATGAAGCGGTCCCTGTTCTCAAGCCGGATAATGTCTGTCGGTTCGCCATCGGGCCTGTCAAAGAGGAGAAGAAATACTTCCTGAGCGTCCTGGGAAAAAAGGGCGAAATTGGTTCCATCCTCCCGAAGCGTCGCCCCCAGCGGATAAAACCTTCCCGGGGAGAGCTTTCTTTTCGTGTTATGCGATAACGGTGCTGCCATGCCGACCCCTCCCGTTGTTATTTTCGCATTACATCGCGGCCTTGAGCACCTTCAGGAAATCGTCCTCCTTGACAGGTACCATGTTGCTCGCATGGCACGAATCTTTGAAGGCCTCGGCGCTCAACTTTTCCAGCTCCGCAGCCGGGACCTTGTTCTTCCCGAGCCCCATCAGTATTCCGACCTGCTCGCAGAAGGCCCTGCAGCTTTCGGAGAGGCTTGCCCTGGCAAGGCCGCATTCGGAGAAAATGGAGCGTACCTTCTGAATCTTCGCCATCTGTTCCGCTGTCAGGCGCGCCTGTTCCAGGTGGAGCACCGAATCAGGCAGCACGAGGGCGTTGGCCAGGCCGTGGTGGAGGCCGTAGAGGCTCGACATGGGATGCGCCATTGAATGGATCATGCCGAGGCCCTTCTGGAACGCCACGGCTCCCATGGACGATGCTATCTGCATTTTCTCCCTTGCCTCCAGGTTTTTCCCGTTTTTACAGGCTTCGGGAAGCCATTTGAGGATAAGTTCCATGCCCTGGAGAGCTATCCCGTCAGCCATGGGATGGAACATGTTCACAAAGTACGCTTCGAGGCAATGCACAAAGGCGTCCATGCCGGTGGCTGCTGTCAGGTGCGGCGGCATTCCGGCGGTCAGCTCCGGCTCCAGCACCGCGATTGACGGCAGCAGCTCGGGGTGAAAGATGATGGTCTTCCTCCCGGTATCACGCAGGATAATGACCCCGGAGCGGCCCACCTCGCTCCCGGTGCCTGACGTGGTCGGTATGGCGTAGAGGGCGGGCATCGGCCCCTTGATGAGGTTGTCGCCGCCCTTCGCGTCATCGTACTGGGCCATGGGAGGCGTGTTGGCGACCATGACCTTGATTACCTTTGCAACATCAATGGGGCTCCCGCCGCCGAGGCCGATGATGCTGTCGCAGTTGCCGGCATTGTAGGCGATGACGCCTTTCTCCACATCCTCTTCAACCGGATTGGGATGGATATCGGTGTATATGTCATAGGCGATTCCCTGTGCAGCAAGAACGTCCGTCAGTTTCTTGACGATGCCGATCTGTTCCAGGGTTTTGTCCGCGACAATCAGTATTTTAACATGCTTTTTTGCTTTAAGGCGTTTGCCAAATTCAGCCAGGGCTCCCTGGCCGAAGAGTATTGTTGTGGGATAATTGTATTGTACCATGTCTTACCTTCTCAATGAATATATCTTATTATATATTCATTGAGAATTAGTTCAATTGTTTTTTTGATTCAGATTGTTTTCTTATGCCCTGATCCAGGGAAATGAGTCGCTGTGCAGGAGGCACAGCGGTGCGAGGATGCCACAGGATGTGGCTTCCGGAGCGAAAGCCAATAGGTAATTCTTACGTTCTTAAAAAGCCAAATGCAACAACACACATACAAAAACAAAATAACTAAAAAAATAATAAAAGACACCAACCTTTAGCCCCCGCCGGCGACGAGGCGGCGCGGGTGGTGGGGGTGCGGGGGAGGAGGTGGCCGCGGTGCTACCTCCTCCCCCGAATAATTGCCCGACCTGCTCCAGGTCAGGAATGGTTAGACATTAGCCAATCCTTTCCTGGCCCGGAGCCAGAGCAGCAGGGTCAGTACCGCGCTGGCCCCTGCGATGATCACCAGCATGACAAGGATCGGCAGGAGGTCCTGTTCATAGCGCCGGTACATCCATCCCACCAGCTGCTCCTGGAAGATGGGGCCGATGGATCCCATCCCGTTGATAATGCCTGCGGCGGAGAGGGCCCCCTCCTTCGAGCCCACGTCAATGGCCCCGACGCCGGAAAGGAGCGAATCCGGCCCGAAGAGCATGAACCCGGCAAAACCGATGGCGATCGAAAAAATCAGCAGGTTTTTCGAACCAAGGAAATAGAGCATGAAAAATGAGACGGTCATCATGGACAGCATGACGAAGGAAAGCATGGCCCGCTTCCCCTTGAAAACACGGTCAGATAAAAAACCCGCGGCTATAACGCCTGCAAAGCCGCATATGTCAAATACAACGGAAAGATATCCTGCGTCCGCTTCGGAGATGAAAAAATTTCTGTTTAAAAACCAGGGGAGCCAGCTCCAGAGGGCATAACGCAAAAATTTTATGCAGAAATAGATCATCCCCATCATGATAATGGTGAAAACAATCCCCCGGTCCCAGCCAAGCTTCTTCCGACCGTCCGGCGATGGTTTATCGGGCGCTTCGTCCTCGTCATGAAGCGGCAGCAGGCCCGCGTCCTCGGGCCGGTTCGGATGGACGAGCAGCACGACGAACCATACCGCCAGGAGCACCACGGAGCCGCCGAAGAACGACCACCGCCATCCCGCCCGTCCAAGGAGGAACGATGCCAGGAGCGTGGCGACCACCGGTCCGAACTGGTAGCAGGTCGACCAGAGGCCGAGGACGCTGCCGCGCTGCTTGCGCCTGAACCAGAAGGCCAGGCTCCCGATGCACCCGGGCCACCCGGTGCCCTGGGCAAGGCCGTTAAGACTCATCAGGAGCATGATGGTCCAGAAGCCGTTCGATATGCCGAATAGGAAGGTGCTGACGATGGAAATCAGGATGCCGGCCAGAAGAAGGAGCTTCGGTCCCAGCTTCCGGCCGAAAAAAGCGCTGGAAAACTGCCCCACCATGTAGGCGACCAGGTACGCGGTCCCCAGCTGGGCCAGGCCGAAGGAGTCTATGTTCAGGGCTCCGGACAGGCTCACCTTGGTCACGTAAAAGGGCTTGCGGCAGAAGTAATAGCCGGCGTACGCGAGCCAGGTCGCCGCCAGTATCTTTATCTGCCAGGGCCGGTAGAGGGAGTCATCCTGCTGGTTATCGGCGGATGTCACCGGCAATCCCAGTTTGCTGATATTGGACCAGTTTCGTCATTTCTATTTAGGTATTTTTGTCCGGTAATGGAACGACTTGGGCCGCGTAAGGTATTCGTACCCCACTTTCGAGAGCGTACAGCCCCTTCCGGAATTCTTCACGCCCACCCATGCCAGCTCCGGATCTAGATAATCGCAGCGGTTCATGAAGACCGTGCCTGTTTCTATCCGGTCGCCGATCCTCAGGGCCGCCTCCTCATCCGAGGTCCAGATGGAGGCTGTCAATCCATAGGGACTGTCATTCATCAGTTTAACGGCCTCCTCATCGCTCTTTACTTTCATTATCCCCATGACGGGGCCGAAGGTTTCCTCATACATGACATCCATCTTGTGGTTCACATTGACGAGGAGCTGTGGCGCCAGGTAGGTCGTGCCCGGAGATGCGGCTGGAAATTCTTTCGGGTCTATCAGCGCTTTCGCGCCAGCGGCCACGGCCTGGTCAATCTGGTCCTGTATGGCACGGGCGCTGGGCACGTTAACAACCGGGCCCAGAGTCACCTCATTTTGCAGTGGATTACCGAGAATATACTTTCTTACCAGTTCCACCGCGCCTTCCACGAAGGCATCATAAACCGCCTCGTCAACATAGACACGCTCAATACCGCAGCACGATTGACCTGAATTGAAAAAAGCGCCGTCCACAACATTGTCGATGGCAAAGGGCAGATCGGCATCTTTACGGACGTAAGCCGGGTCCTTGCCGCCCAGTTCCAATCCCATTGAGTTAAAGCGATCCGACATGGCATGCTGCACGTCGCGTCCGCCCTCGACGGAGCCGGTGAAGGCAACATGGTTTACCCGGTCATCCTTGATTGCGTCCGCGACAAGGCCATGTGACATATGGAGGAACTGGATTACACCTTCGGGCAATGAGGCTTCTTCAGCGGCCTTTACGATCCTTTCTGAACAGAGGGGCGTCTGCGCCGAATGTTTTAATATCAGGCTGTTGCCCGCGAGAAGCGCCGGCACCACGGCATTGACGGCCGTGAGATACGGATAATTCCATGGGGCTAGCACCAGGACTATGCCAAGGGGCTCCCGCCGAATAAATCTATGGAACCCCTCCCTGGATTCCGGCACAACGTCAGCCAGACCCTCCGGGGCAAGGCGTATCATCATTCTCGCGCGCTCTTCAAACCGGTCAACCTCAAAAGGCGTATACCGCAAGGGCCGCCCCATCTGCCGGGTCAGTTCCTCGGCAATTTCCTGCTTCTTTTGCGTAAAAGCTTCAACCATTTTACTTATATATTCCTGCCGTTTCTCCAACGGCAATGACCGCCAGTGCTTTTGTGCTTTTAATGAAACCGCGAGAGCTCTATTCAAGTCATCATTGGTAGCCAGTTTGCGTTCAACGAAAACCTTGCCATCTATCGGTGATATTGTTTTTATCATGGATTACTCCCTATAAAGAAGATTCTTTCATTACTCAATTACACATTTAATTGTAGCGACTGAGAATAAACGAATCAATAGAATAACCAAAATGAATACAGTGTCAACGATTATCCCCCGGGAATGGCCATATTTTATCTCCGGGGTACTGCAATTTGACTTTTCTTGATTTCTGTAATTTTTAGAACCTGAAAGATTTACCGGAAAAAAGCTTGACATAATCCACTTATTAACGATTATCGATAATCGTTATTTAATAATACAACTTCAATGTTTATTGGAGAATTTATATGAACCAAGCAGCCATCAATAATATTCAAACAATTGTCCAGTCTCAACGGGACTTTTTCCTGACTCAGGCGACAAAAGACGTCAATTTCAGATTAGAAAACCTGAAAAAACTAAAAAAAGGCATTCTGAAATACGAGCAGAAAATCAATGAATCCCTGAAAAAAGATCTCAACAAATCGAACTTTGAAGCATATTCCACTGAGATTGGTTTTGCCCTGGAAGAAATATCCTACCATATTCATAATTTAAAAAAGTGGGTACAACCCACCAGAATCAGGACAGACCAGCTTGTGAATTTTTATTCAAGAAGCTACGTGCTACATGAACCCTTCGGCGTTGTCCTGATAATGTCGCCATGGAACTACCCCTTCCAACTCCTCATCGATCCGCTGGTGGGCGCCATTTCAGCAGGCAATTGCGTTGTTTTAAAACCGGCCCATTATTCAGAGCACACCACTGATACAATAGCTGAAATGATTTCGGAAACCTTCGACACAAGCTATATCAGCGTTTTTTCAGGCGGCAGGGATGTCATACAGAAAATGCTCGATATCCGCTTTGACTATATTTTCTTCACAGGCAGCCCCTTCCTCGGCAGGATCGTCATGGAAAAGGCTTCAAAACACCTTACTCCTGTATCCCTCGAACTGGGAGGTAAAAGCCCCTGCATAATCGATGAAGACGCGGACCTCGCCGTGGCCGCCAGAAGGGCCACCTTCGGGAAACTGCTCAATTCCGGTCAGACCTGCATAGCCCCGGATTACTTTTTTGTGCATTCAAAGATTAAAAAACAATTCGTGGAAGAAATCAAGCGATGCATAAAGCTATCCTATGGAGATGACCCGCAAAAAAGTCCGGATTACGGGCGTATTATCAACAAAGAGCAGTTTGCCAAGCTTTCAGGATTGATCAAGACAGGCAATGTTATCTTCGGAGGTCAGCAGGACGAACGTGAAAAATACATCGCACCCACTATATTAGATAATGTGAAACCGAATGACCCTATCATGCAGGATGAAATCTTCGGTCCCATATTCCCGATCATGGAATTCAATGATCTTGATGATGTCGCGGCATTTATCAACAGCAGGGAAAAGCCGCTGGCTTTCTACTATTTCACATCAAGCAGGCGTAAAGAAAAATGGATTTTATCCCGGACATCATCGGGCGGAGGCTGCATTAACGATACCATGGTGCACCTTACCAATCCGCGCATGCCCTTCGGCGGCGTTGGCAACAGCGGCATGGGCGCCTATCACGGCAGGCACAGTTTCAACGCCTTCAGCCATCACCGGTCGATCCTGGCGAAATCCACGTGGCTCGATCTCCCGCTTCGGTACCCGCCCTACGGGAAAGGGAGCAAGTTAAAATTGGCGAAGATGGTGTTCAAGTAGGATTTCTGTTCACCCTCGCTAGTTCGTCCTCACCCCCTAACCCCCACTCCGTGAAATAAAGAAGGGGTAATATTAACGAATATCTATCCCCCCTTCTCCTTTTCAAGGAGAAGGGGTCGGGGAATGAGGTTGTAAATGATCGGCTTGAGCGAAGCGCGGTTTAGGTCAACCAAGGATAGAGTTCACAAAGTCAGTGTGAGGTTCCGATCCCTTCTCAAAAAATAAAATCCGTCGACAGGAAGTTCGACTTTTTCTCCCGAAGTATTTCCGTTATGATCTGCTTATTCTGGTCGGTGCCCTTGAC
>CAZZHU010000064.1:13586-21532 GCA_964654045.1 uncultured Leptospirales bacterium | reverse complement strand
ATGATACGGGCAAAAAACAACGACCGGGCAATCCGGTACCTGGAAGAATCTGTCAGCAAATACCCGGCCGGGAGCCATTCCGACGAATGCCGTTTCTGGCTCCACAAGATCTACTCGCAATCCGGTGAAAAAGACAAGGCGCTCAAGACAGCCATGGAGATCGTGGTCACGAACCCCGACTCCCCCTATACCTGGCTCCTGATGAAGCAGACTGCCGCGCTCTATTCCGAAGCGGATCTTGAACAGGAATTCAGCAAGGCGGCGCGGGAAAAAAATGAAAACGCGTCTCTCTACTGGCACGCCCTTCTGACGATCAAACAGCAGTCAATGACGAAAAGAGCCGCCCGCATAAGAAAACTGGACGCTCCCGTCATCGGCCGGTACCGCGACATGGAAAAATCGATATCAGCCATGAAGACGTCCTCCGGCTATGGCGGAATATTGAAAAGAATTGAACCCTATTTCATGGTGGGATACAGCGCGGGAATAAACAGGGAGCTGAAGCTTCTCCCGAAAACAAGGCAGTCGAGGATCGACAAGTATACCGCGCTTGCCCACTACAGCAGGAAATACCGGTACGCCTTCCTCGAGGTGTTCTCCTGCCTCGAGCTTTTAAAACTCCTGGAATTGAAGGAGAATATAACCCTCATGCCCGAGGATACGGTGGCGATGATGTTCCCGGCGCCCTTTGATGAATGTGTCACGAAGTACGGCGCCTTCTACTCGGTAGATAAAAATATCGTCTATGCCCTGATGAAAGCGGAGTCGCTGTTCAAGCAAAACGCGGTTTCATCCGCCGGTGCCTCCGGTCTCATGCAGCTCATGCCGGCCACTGCGCGCGGGATAGCCCGCGGTCTGCGCCTCGAACGCTATGACCTTGCCGATCCGTGCACCTCGATACAGCTCGGGACTAAATACATATCCGGTCTTATGAAACAATTCAGGGGGAACTATCAGTACATGGTTGCCGCCTATAACGCCGGCGCGGGCAACGTGGACAAGTGGAAAGAAAGGTACAAAAATGAAGACCTGGATTATTTCACAGAATTCACTCCCTTTATTGAGACGAGGTACTACATACTTCGCACCGATAAATTCCTCACCCAGTATGGCATGATCTATGGCGGGAAAGCGCCAGCCCGATGACCTCTGACGCTTGCCGGCGCAGCCTTTTATCATTATTATACCTGCAGATACCGGAACGTTTCCCCGTGAAAAAACTACTGCCGCTACTGCTGCTGCTTTGCTTCCTGCCCCCGGTCGGATGCGGCAAATCAGAAATGGTTCGAGTTCAGAAACAGCGAAGCGCCGCAAACAGGTACCCGGCGGCAACCTGGATCGAGCGCCGTGACATCGCGCGCGAAATCGTGAACTATTACGGAAAGAACAAGAATGACCTGGTCATCGGCATACTGGCCCATGCGGCGCAGGATCCCCAGCCCGCCGTGCGGATAGAAGCGGTGCAGAGCCTTGTAAAAATAAAACCGGAACACGCGCTCCCCATAATAAAAAAAACGGCTCTTGATGACAGGGATGACAACGTTACATGGTACGCGATAAAAGCGCTGCGGACATTTAAAGACCCTTCAACCGCGGACGTCTTTATCAGGGGCCTCGGGAGCAGCGACTGGCTGATCAGGGAGGAATCCATCAAGGGCATCTGTTCCCTGGATGACGCGACCATCAAGGCGAAACTGATTCCCTCCATCATCAGGGCCATCAATGATCCAAGCTCAAGCGTCATGCTGTCCGCACTGCGGGGGTTGAAGACCAGGGATGAGCGGCTATACCCGTCAATCGCCGAAAAATTAAAAAGCTCCACGGAGTACAATTACTCCCTCCTCGAGGCCTCTCTCATGGCGCTGTCAGGTTACCGGCTTGACCCAAAAACAAAAGAGAAGGTTATCAGCCTTCTCGTTCACAATAATTCGAGGATCAGGATCCTGGCCCTGAGGGTTTTAAAGCAGGAGAGAATCCTGAACGGATCAGAATGAGAAAATTCCTCTGCCGCTACTTTTCTTTTTCCTTTGACACGTACACCAGATTTTTGTTGTCCGCCATGTCCCGGGCATATTTATCAAGGTACCTGGATTCCAGGTCCTTCCTTTTCTGGTCGGCCTTTTCCTGTATGGTTGCCTCTTTTTTTGAGCGCTGCAGCTGTTTCTTGGCGATCATCTCGTTCACTTCAGCTTCAGCCTGAAATTTGCTCTGGTAGTCAGCGACAATCTTCATCATCAGGAACATGCTGTCCTTTGCGCCGCGGTAATAGTAGATGGCATTGATGAGATCCATGGCGGACGCAGATTTCGCGTCCTTGAAACGATCATAATAATCATTGGCCTTCATCACGCCCGCCTGGCCCTGATCAAGGCATTTATCAAGGGTGGACCGGCCTTCAACGCTTTTCAATTTCAGCTTAAGCTTGGTCCGCACGTTCATGTTGATGCTGTCTTTGAGAAGCGCGTTGGTGTCCTGATTATATTTTTGTGAAAGCAGTTTCGCGCTGGTCATGATCGCCGCCTGGTTTTCCTTGAAGGCCTTGGCGGACTCCATCATCTTGTTCTGGAAATAGAGAGCGCTTGCCTCCGCGTACTGGTCTATCAGTTTATCGATCTCGGATTCACCGCCCCCGTAGTTCATGACCGCCGTGTTCAGCAGCTTTATTGAGCGGAAATTCTCGTAACTGAGCTGTTGCGCTATTGATTTCGGATTCCCCCCCAGCGGCGCGGGTCCGTAGGCCGGGTGATAATCAAATTTGTAAGATTGCGCGTATGCAGTCGAAATGAGAACCGATATAACAAATGACATAATCAAGATCATTCCATTTCTCATCGCTAACATCTCCCTTTGATTGAATAGAGTAGGGTGTCCCCCCTTCAGGCATAATATGAGGAAAGTGTGCATGAATGAACAATTAAGTCAAGAAAAAATGCACCCCCCCCGAAGAGTTTCCTTGATTAATGTAAACGGGGGCTGTTTAAAAAGTCATTTTTCCCGATACCGCC
Organism: uncultured Leptospirales bacterium; assembly: GCA_964654045.1. GTDB lineage: Bacteria > Spirochaetota > UBA4802 > UBA4802 > UBA5550 > RBG-16-49-21. The sequence goes on along the minus strand of CAZZHU010000064.1, from coordinate 18,527 downwards.
GGTTCCGCACCGGCAGCTGGCGAATTGAAACAACTTCTCAAACAGCCCCCGAGCATATGGGCAATTATCTTTTTTTTCTGTGGTCGATATGGATGGCTTTGACTTTCCTTTTCTTGATTTTAACGGCCCCTTCGGGATTGCACTTGTCCTGTACCTCTTCAATCGACTGCGTGATGAGCAAATTAACCACTTTTTCAGTTTTGTTGAGCACGTCTATGAGTATAAGGTTTTCATCATCGGTGAAATCTTGAAGAAGATATTCCTCCATGGTCACGCCCTTCGGCGGCGTGCCGATGCCGACCCGTATCTTCGCGAATCTCTCCGACTTGAGGGCCCTGGTCATCGATTCTATCCCGGAGTGGGTCAGGTTTGAGAAGAGATAATCCACCCGCATTTCGCCCAGCTTGAGCGACGAATCCTCGACGATGCATATAATGTCCCGCACGTTGATCCGCAGAAACGATGCTATGTAGAGCACCGATTCGCCGATCAGGTTGACAAAGGTCTGGGGCTTCAGGAGAACAACATCGGTCCCCTTTATTTTTCCTCTGCCGATTACAGATTTCTTTTTCTTTATCCGGACATCAATGTTCTCGTTGTTGCCGATGATATCAATAACCTTGAAACCGATGTTCTGCCTGTTATTCGCAAATTTCTCGCCAGGATTTCCAAAACCAACGATTAATTTCAATAATACCGCTCCCTGTAATAATTTATTCTCGGCCCCGCGGCCGGGTGCAGTAATAAAACGCGTCTGGAATTATTTCTTCTCTTTCTCCTTGTCTTTGTCCTTATCCTTCGCTTCATCGCCTTCAGCCGCCTTCTTGGCCTCTTCGCCCTCGCCTTCGGCTGCCGCGACCTCTTCAACTTTCTCCTCAACAGCTGCGACCTTCGGCACGTGGACCGACGCGATAGATGCTTCAGAATTGCCGATAGCCTTAACGCCTTCGGGCAGGACAACATCCTTCACATGTATTGAGTCCCCGACTTCCATGCTGGTTACATCGATCTCGATTTTTTCGGGAAGGTCTTTCGGCAGACACTCCACTTCAATCTCCCGCACGTCAACCTCAAGGATACCTCCCAGTTTGACCCCCTTGGCGGTCCCTATGAATACTATCGGCACGTGGGTGTGTATTTTTTCACCCTTGGTGACCTTGAACAGGTCGACATGAAGGATCTCGCCGGATATGGGATCCATGTGATAATCCTTTACATAGGCCATTTTCTCGGTATCATCTTTTTTCGCGCTGCTGTGTATGTCGAAAATGACGCTCTCCGAAATTTTCCCTTTGAAAAGTTTGAAGAAATCCTTCCGCGGTATCTGTATCGATTCAGACTCGCCGTGAGAGTAGACAACTCCGGGGATGAACCCGTTTCTCCGCGCCCTGCGGCTTGCATTTTTACCGAAATCATTTCTCGGTTCTACGGTTAAACTTTTTGCTTCCATGGTTTTCCTCTTTTAAATATACTGTATATTCAGTTTCTAATCTTTCTACAGGAACAGGGAACTGACTGATTCCCCGTTATGAATTCTCCGTATCGCCTCTCCGAAGAGGGACGCGATGGAAAGAACCTTCATTCCCTTCATTTGCCGGGGTCCATGGTACGGGATCGTATTGGTGAAAATGATCTCTTTGAATCCCGCTGATTCCATCTTGTCTATGGCGTCATCCGACAGAACGGGGTGCGTGAACAGGCAGTACACATCCTGCGCGCCGCGCTCCCGGAGCGCGCTGGCGGCCTTTGAAATCGATCCGCCGGTATCTACCATGTCGTCCACCAGGATACAGTTCTTGCCGCTCACTTCACCGATAACGTACTGCACTTCGGCAACGTTCGGTTCCGGGCGCCGCTTGTCGATAATGGCAAGGCCCGCGTTGATGTTCTTCGCGTAAAAGCGGGCCCGCTCCGCTCCTCCCGAATCGGGGGAAACCATGACCACATCCTTGAGCTGCAGGCCGCGTATGTAGTCGATGGCAACCGGCTTGGAGTACAGGTTATCCACCGGTATGTCAAAAAAGCCCTGTATCTGCTCGGCGTGCAGTTCCATGGTGAGGACCCTGTCGGCGCCGGTGGCCTGGATGATATTGGCCATCACCTTGGACGATATCGGAACCCGGGGCTCGACCTTCCGGTCCTGGCGGGCATACCCGAAATAAGGGATGACCGCCGTGATCCTGCCCGCCGAGGCCCGCAGCGCCGCGTCGATCATAAGAAGCAGCTCAATGACGTGGTCATTGGTCGGGTTGCAGGTCGACTGGACGATGAACACGTCGTGCCCGCGCACGTTCTCTTTAATCTTCACCGATATCTCGCCGTCCTTGAACCGCTTCAGCTCAACCTTGGAAAGCTCGATATTCAGATAGGTCGCGATTTCCTGCGCCAGGTCCGGATTCGACGATCCCGAGAATAATTTGAGTAAACTGTCGCCCATACTGGTTATCCCCTCGTCAATGTTCTGCAGTAGTCTTCCAGCCGCCGGAGTTCCTCGACGGTATTCACCCCGCTCCCCTCTACAGGGTCGTTCATGAGGAGTGTCTTTACCGTGTAGCCGGATGTCCTGATATATTGCAGCGCATCGGGCAGATAGTATTCGCCCTGAGCATTGTTGGTGTTGATGCGCTTCAGTCCCTCGAACAGGAACCGCTTGTCGAAAATATAGGTCCCGGAATTGACTTCCCGGATATCCTTTTCCCCCGGCGTGGCGTCCTTTTCTTCCACTATCCGTTCAAACTGTCCCGCCGCGTCCTTGACGATCCTGCCGTACCCGTGCGGTTTTTCCGGCATCATGGTCAGCACCACCGCCTTTACGTTCTCCTGGTTCGATTCGTCGACGAGCGATCGAAAGGTCTCCGGTCTGATGAGGGGAACATCACCGCAGGCTATTATGACCCTGCCGCTGAAACCGGCCATCGCTTCCTCTGCCTGCATGACCGCATGGCCGGTGCCCAGCTGTTCACGCTGCCACACCGGAATGGCGCGGCCGTCAATCGCATCAATGACCAGTTCGCCCCGATATCCCACGACGACAAAGATGTCGGAAACGCCGGCTTTCTCAATGTTGTCTAGGACGTGGATAATTAATGGCTTACCCAGGAATGGCTGCAGCACTTTCGGCAGGTCGGATTTCATGCGGACTCCTTTCCCGCCGGCCAGCACGATTGAAGATATATTGTTGATACGTGAACTCCCTGCTTCAGTATTCTGAGGTGCCAGGATTCGAACCTGGGGTCACGGGACCAAAACCCGATGCCTTACCGCTTGGCCACACCTCAATATGTATTGTATACATGATTAATACTTCATCTCGCTGCGCCCATGAAGGATTAATCAAGTATACATCTCGACATCAAATGAACCGCGTCAGGATCACTTCCCTGTACGTTCCCGTCATCCTGGAACGGGCCCGCTCCGCCGTTTCCTTCTCCGCGAAAACCCCTATCACGCTCGATCCTGAGCCGGTCATTATGGCGAATCCCGCTCCCCGTCTATAGAGATCTTCTTTGATACGGCAGGTCCCCGGATACAGCCTGAACACCGGCCCTTCAAAATCGTTCTTCGCCGTTTCTTTCAGATCTTCCAGAGAACCTTTTGAAAGGGCCCCGGTAAGCCGCCGGATGGTTTTACCGGTCTCAGCTTCACGCCCGGGATCGATTTCAGGTCCTCTCTTCAGCGAACGGTAGGCGGTTCCGGTATCGACATGGATCCCGTCATTGATGATGATAACCCATGGCGGCAGTTTCCCCGGGACCGGCATTATCAGTTCGCCAATGCCGCGGCCGATCGCGAAACCTCCCTGGAGACAGTAGGGGACATCGGCCCCGATTTTAGATCCGATTTCCGCCAGCTCGTCATCCCTGAATTTCGCAAACCGCCCGTTGAAAAGTTTCAATGCGGCTGCGGCGTCGCTGCTCCCTCCGCCGAGTCCCGCCCCTGACGGAATATTCTTCTCGATGGTAAAGCTCGCGGTGCCGTTCATCCCCGCCCGTTCAAGATAGAGGGTCGACGCCCGCGCGATCAGGTTTTCATGTGCCGGGATTGAATCTGTGACGCTGCCGTGAATCCCGCCCCCGTTCCTGACGGCGATGGCAATGTCAATCCCGCCCGACAATTCTCGCACGGTACTCTCTTCGAGTTTTAAAAGATCATGCAGTGCAACACTTGCCATGAGGCTGAAAATATTGTGGTACCCGTCATCCCGTCGATTCAGTACCTCGAGATGGAGATTTACTTTCGCGTGCGCTCTGATTGAATCGGTCAATACTGCCAGTACTCGTCCTTTTGGAGAGGCAAAAATATTATGTTGGACTTTTTTTGTCAAGAATTAATTATTTTTTGAATAACTTATTGACAAGCCAGTCAAGGATAAATTTTTTGGATATTTCAGCATTTTTTTGTATAAACTGAACCTGAAAAAGTCACCTGAACGATTTTTTGATAAATAATGGGAACCTATGACACTTTTACGGCGAAAAAAACTGATAATTTTCGATTGCGACGGCGTACTTATCGATTCCCATGACGCGAATCTGAACTTTTTCAACAGCTGCCTCATGCAGGGCGGGCATCCGCCCCTCCGGGAAGAGGACCGGGAAAAGGTCGTGTACATGTCAACGCGGCAGCTCATGTTTGAACTGTTCCCGGACCCCGCCGAAGCCGGCCGCCTTTATCGCATCAGCCAGGAAACCGATTACACTCCTTTTTTAAAAGATGTTCACCCGCTCTTTGATTTTCCCCGAATATTCGGCGCCCTGAGTAAAAATTTTCACCTTGCCATGGCTACCAACAGGGGAAGGTCCCTGGACAGGCTTTTCCAGTACTTCAATCTGGATACCTGGTTTGAATTTCGTATTTCGACGGTTGACGCTGAACCAAAACCCCACCCCGAGATGCTTTTTAAATGCCTGGCATATTTCAGTATACAAAATACAGAGGCTC
>CAZZHU010000064.1:0-13576 GCA_964654045.1 uncultured Leptospirales bacterium | reverse complement strand
GACCACGGACCAGCAAGCTGCCTCCAGCGCCGGCGTTGATTATCTCTGGGTGGGAGGAAACAACACTCCCGGCATACAATCCGTGGAAGAATTACTCCTCCATATATGATATGACCCTGCCGTTAATTCAGCCGGCACCGTTAGCAATCCGTATAACGCACCGCATGCCATCCCCGGTGGACGCCATTTTTCACATAGCGGGGGATTATGTATTAAAACTGACGCGTCAGAATTATTCCATATAATATGAAAAATTAATATTGATTTTTTAAACATCTTTTTTAGCATTACCTTAGTGATTAAACATATATAGAAAAACGCGGAGGATTATATGCAGATCAGGAAATATGCACGCGCGCCCTTTTTTATCCTTTTTATAATCGCCGCCGGCACAATCGGCTGCGACATGAATTACGACAAACCTGACAACAAAACCGATTCGGCGCTCGGCATGGGGCTGGGATGTCTTGCGACAACGCCCATTACCATGAAATCAACCACCTATGACATGGACAATAATATAGTCAGCGCTTCAATGCAGGTCATAACAAACATGTCAGCGCAGGGCTCGCAGCCCAACATGACCTCCATGTACGAGATGTACGCCGGCGTCGAACTCGAGGTTGACGTGGCAGGTTTGTTATTGCATTTATCGGACCCAATGCCGTATGTAAAACAAAATCCGCTTATGACTCAGTTCTGGGCTTTGAAAAAAATGGCCTCTTCAACCAGTGCCGGGGACGACGGCATCTGGATGAATTCAGATGACACCATCGATCCCTTGTACGGTTACTTCTTAACAACCAAGACGGAGGACGGCAAGTACCGTCAGATTAGCTACAGCGATTTCGGCGTTACCCCGAACTGCAGAACAGACTTTATTGTCGAGAACAACCTCAAGGTAAAATCGTATACGTACAACGCGGGCAGCGATAATGAATTCGGAACCGATGATGACACATTGATAAAAGCAACCCGCTATGCCTACAATACCGCCGGCAAGCTGGTACGTGCCACCAATTATTCTGATGACGAAACCACCTTTAAAAACGTATATGTATTCACCTATGACGCGAATGGCCGTTTATCAGGAATGGATAGTTACAGTAATCAAGCGGAAACGACCAAACTTGCATGGGGCTCATCTTCCACCCTCGCCTGGGGCGAATCAGATGGAAAAAAGACTCTTGTGATACAGCTTAAATTGTATATCGATACAGTAGTATTCGGGAAATACCACATTAATCTGATGAAATTCGCCTATGAATTCAACGATGACGGCACTATACATAAAATGATCATGTACAAGCAACTGAGTGGCAGCGACATAGACACCTGCTACGTGTACGTCTATTCGGGAAGCAGTATGTTGAGCATGGGCAAGATGAACGACGAGTCCATCAACTATTCCGATGACGAGGAGACACAGGTGTCCCGCACGGTGAGCGAACTTATATTCGGGGAGAATTGACGGCTCAATAAAAAAAGACCTGCTGCAGAAAATCCGGCTGTTAATGATAGTACGTTCATGCGTGTCCTGCCTGATAAAACTTTACCCGGGCCCCGCTGCTGCGGGGCCCGGGCGCACTATATGAGTGCGGCAACAGATCTAATACTCGCTTGTTGTTCCTCAGCCTGGTGCGCACTGGCCGAAATAACGCTTGAATTAATCAACTATTGCACTGAAAAATGCCTGTCAGGGCCCTGTAAAATCTCATCCCGGCCCGAAACAGAGTGATCCCGGGGGTACCATTATGAATACTGTTCGACATGCATCAAGAACAGGCATGCTCATCGTTTCAGGTCTTGTTGTGGCCGCGTTGACCCTGATCATCCTCTTTTTTGTCATGCAGCTATGGCGCATGGACCTGGCGGTACCCTTCACGTACGCAGGAGACTCCCTCCTCTTTCACCAGATGGCGAAATCCTTGATAGATAACGGCTGGTATTTGCATAACGGTTTCCTGGGTGCGCCCGCGGGTATGGACCTGCATGATTTTCCCCAGCCCGAGATCCTGCATATCCTTCTGATAAAATTCATATCGCTGTTCAGCGGCGATTATGCCGCCGCCATGAACCTTTTCCTTATAATAACCTATCCGCTGACGTCCCTGATTGCATGCTACGTGCTCATGAAACTCGGTCTTCCGCGGGCGTTGTCCATCGCCGGCGGCATACTCTACGCATTCATCCCCTATCATTACATCAAGGGTCAGCATCATATTCTTCTCGCTGCATACTATATGATTCCGCCGGCACTCCTGGTGGTCATGCGCGTCTATTCCGGTGAAATAAATTTCTTCTCCGACGCCGCTGCCGCGCCATCAAAGGATAGGAGAAACATGCGGATTTCAGGGCTGGTTATTGCAGCCCTGATTTCACTGACAGGCATCTATTACTCATACTTCACCTGTTTTTTCCTGGTTGTCGCCGGAGCAGGCAGGTCTTTCGTCGACAAGAAGATTACGCCATTCCTGACGTCGCTGCTCCTCGCCGCCGTTATTACCGCCGGGCTTGCCGCAAGCCTGTCGCCATCGTTGATGCATATCATGCGGAACGGCTATAATCCTGATGCGACGCTTCGCGTGTACCATGACACGGAATTGTATTCTCTGAAAATCACAAAACTCCTGCTGCCGGTTAACAACCATCGCGTACAATTCATGGCTTCAATAAAAAGCCAGTACAACCGGGAATCATCATTTTTACTGCGGGCGACGGATTCCGAAAGCGACTGCTCGAGTCTCGGCCTGCTGGGCGGCGTTGGTTTCATTATATCCATCGCGGCGCTCCTGTTCTTCATTGACAGACCTGACAGCAATCCGGCAGCCATAACACTGCGCCGGCAGGGATCGCTGAATGTGTCCGCCGTCCTGCTGGCCATCTCGGCCGGCTTCAGTTCCTTCGTGGCCCCTCTGGTGAATTTCCGGATACGGAGTTACAGCCGTATCAGCATTTTCATCGCGTTCATTTCGATTTACGCGTTGATGATCGTGGCGGACTTCCTGTACGCGACATACCTGAAAGAACGGTTGAGGAGATCTGTCCGTTTTGCAGGCCGGGACATCCAGGTGGACCTTTCAAAACCTCTTGCCGTAACCGTCGTCAGCATCCTGCTCCTTGCAGGCATATACGACCAGACCGGCCTGTCTGCCGTGCCGGATTATCAGTCGGCGAAGCAGTCATACGAGAGCGATGAAAGATTTGTCGCCGAGGCCGAGCGGGTTCTGCCCCGCGGTGCAATGATATTTCAACTCCCCTATCTGCAATTCCCCGAGACACCGACGCCCCCGCACCGTCTGAGCAATTTCGATCATTTCAGGTATTATCTCCATTCCAATACACTCTTGTGGAGCTACGGGGCCACAAACGGAAGGGATGCGGCAGCCTGGCAGGACAGGGTTTCCCGGATGGAAACCGGAAAAATGGTCAGCGAGATAAAAAGGGCCGGATTCCGCGCGGTTTGTATAAGCCGCAACGGCTATCCCGACGGAGGTGCGGGCATTATCCGGCAGATCCAGCGCTACGCGGCTTCTCCGCAAATCACCAGCCCCGATGGAACCGCGGTATTGATTCCATTATGACCCGTGATGTACATGGAATCCTTTGCCGCTTTTCATTCTATAACAATCCGGCAACGGTCCCCCCTGTCCCTGTTACCGGATTGACAAACAGGCAGCAACATGCTGCCGGCATCGGGCGATTTTATTTTTTGTTATTGACTTAAATTGGCATATTCAATCATTTTTCAAAAATTCGATTTTACAGTATAATAAAAATTCAATGCTCTTCAATTCATTTGAATATATTTTTCTCTTTTTACCGGTAACGGTTGTTATCTACTTCGCGCTTAACAACCGCGGTTCGGCCGCGGCTGCGCGGGCATGGCTTTTTTTATGCAGCCTTTTTTATTACAGTTACTGGAACATCATATACCTCCCCCTGATACTGGGCTCGATAATCTTCAACTTTGGCATCGGATGGTCCCTGAACAACAGCGGGGGTGTGCTTAAGAACATTCCCCGGATCGTTCTTCTCTGGATCGGCATACTATTCAACCTGGCGCTACTGGGTTATTTAAAGTACGCCAACTTTTTCATAACCGGCATCAATACCATAACCGATGCGCACATACATCTGATGAAAATTGCCCTGCCCCTGGGCATCAGCTATTTTACGTTTATCCAGATATCATTCGTCACAGCCGCCTACCGGGGTATAAGCAAAGATAACAACCTCCTGAACTACGGGCTGTTCGTGACCTTTTTTCCCCAGCTCCTGTCAGGTCCCATTGTATATCACAACGAGATGAGCCCGCAGTTCGCCGATCCGAAGAACAGGGGATTGAACTACGATAATATCATGAAAGGTGTCATGATGTTTTCCATCGGCCTTTTCAAGAAAACGGTCATCGCCGACAACCTGGCGGCGTGGGCGGTGCAGGGTTTTGATCACGCTCAGACACTGAACTTCTTCGAAGCCTGGTTCACATCCCTGTCATATACCTTCCAGCTATACAACGATTTCAGCGGCTATATAGACATGGCCAACGGCATAGCCCTGATCTTCAACATCAATCTCCCGGTTAACTTCAATTCACCCCTTAAGGCGTTAAGCATTCAGGACCACTGGCGGCGCTGGCATATGACCCTCATGCGCTTTCTCAGGGATCACGTATACATCCCGCTGGGCGGGAGCCGTAAGGGCTCGCTGCGGGTCTATTTGAATATAATAATCATCTATCTTGTGGCCGCCCTATGGCACGGGATTTCCTGGACGTATTTAGCCTGGGGCACGATAAACGGCATCGCCATGATCATCCACAGAGTGTGGAGCAAATCCGGCAGGGAGATGCCCAAGTATGCGGGTTGGTTCCTGACCTTCAATATTATTAACGTATCCCTCTTGTTTTTCAGGTCCAACACAATCGGCGATGCGCTGAAAGTGGTGCGGGGCATGGCGGGAATGAACGACATAATGGTTTCCGAGAAACTGAGCGGTATTCCGCTCCTGAAGTCAACCGGTATTGGTTTCGGTAAATGGCTGGACAACATCGGCGGGGACAAGTTCTACCTCATATACTTTTTAATCGGAGCAGCGCTGATTTCCTTCCTTTGCAAGAACGCCAGGGAGTTATCGGAAATGATGAAGCCGAACATCAGGTGGGCCCTTTTTGCCGGGCTGCTGCTGGGAGTGGGGATTATACACATGACCCAGGTCAGGGTCTTTCTCTATTTTAATTTTTGAGAATGCTTTCATGGAAACGATAAAAAAATACTGGCTGATAAAAACGGGACTCATCGCGCTCATACCGCTCCTGCTGGTCTCGGCTTTCAATTACTTCATGGACCCGCTCTGGTGCTTCGACATCTCGCACAAATACAACCAGTTCCAGGTCGACATAGACGAGCGGAAGCAGAAAACCAACTATGTCATGTTCCGCGATTTCAACTACCGGGGCCTCCTGATCGGATCAAGCCGGTGCGCCTTCATCCCCCAGAATTCATTCAAGGGACTCCCCGTGTACAACTACTCGGTGAACGGCATTAATATAGGCGAGATCTCAACCTTTACCGATTACGCGAAGAAACGAAACGGCAGGTGCTTCGATTACATTTTTCTCGGGCTTGATTTCGAAAACGCCAGCACGTATGATGTTAATCCCGCGATCAAGGCGGCGACAGAAAAGAACATTACAGAAAGCGGCTCCCTCTTCTATCGGATTAAAACACTGGTCAGCATAGACACCGCCAAATATTCATACAAGAACCTGCAGAATTTCCGCAAAAGACCATGGCGCTATTACGACAGAAATAATATTCAGCATGTGAAAAAGCACACCAGGGAAGAGCTGATCGGGATCTACACGGTGCACTTTAATCAATACATGGATAAGCAGTCACGCTACAGAATGTTCGTCTACAATGACAGCTATCGAAAGATACTGGAACAATATAAAAAGGAAAATCCGCGGAGCATCTTCGTCGTATTCATAGCCCCGACCGTGACCCCGTTCATGGAAATGATCGTCGCGTTCGGGCTGCTCGACGACTATTTCCGGTGGATATCCGATATTCTTGACGTATTCGGCGAGATATACTTTTTCATGTATCCCAATGAAGTGACCAACAACTACTTTGATAATTTCTTCGACCCGATCCACGCAAGACCTGAAATCGGAAATTTGATGGTGGATGCCATCTATAACAACAGGATCCGGGGCGATTCAAAATTCGGGATGCTGGTAACCAGGTCAAATTTCCAGGAGAAGCGCGCCCTCCTGGAAAGGCTCATGAAAAACGCGCATGATACACAATTTGGACCGCTTATACGGAAGTAGATCCGCTTAGAAGGGCATACCGAAAGACAAAATCCCACCGTCATCAGTGATGCTGATTCCCCCTGTTGTTTCAGACAACATTATCTTTTTTTAAATAAAAATTAAAGTCCATTTATTTTTTCTTTTTTAAAATAAACTCGCCGCCGTTCCACTCGATCAGGGCAAGGACCTTTTTCGTGTCCCGGCCCACCACCTTTATAATCGTTCCGATTTCCGGCAGCACGAGGTCATAATCCGGCTCCGTCATTCCAGCCGCCTTCATGATTTCATCGGGCGACGGGAATGCGTCGAAATCCGCCCATTTCCCCTTTCCGGCCGGACGGAGCAGCTTGAAATAATTGCACATGCATCCGGCTCCGCAGGGCCGGTTTACCGCGACCACGGTTATACCCAGATGCGCGTCGATGAACAGGGCGACTTCAAGGGGCATATTTTCGGAATTTGCCAGGATGTATCCGGCTTTCAGGTTGGATCTGCGGATCTGTTTTTTCTTGAATTCTCTTGAAAGATCCTTCGGCTGTATCTCGCAGTAAAAAACCTCATCCGGAAGATCGAGGTAATAGTCCATGATGGACTTCTGCTTATTCTCCGCCCTGACGGCGGTACCCAGGGGACCCAGGAGAGCAATGGCAATAATAGCAATTATATGTTTTTTCATCACAGAGCCTCCAGTTATGTCGCAAAAATGTTGTTTTATCGAAAATCGTTACTCTCTTCTGCCGGGATCAACATGTACAGCCCCGGCCCTTATCGCCGGCAGCAGTGCCCGTCAGCTATCAGGTGATTTGTTGATAATCGACCTGATAATTCCTTCTATTTCACGGACTGAAACAGGTTTTGCCACATACCGGGCCCGATCCATGGCTTTGATATGCTCCTGCATTCCGGCATCATCAAGCCCCGTCATGAATATGATGAAGGGATCATACTCCGCCCGTATCGCCCTGGCCGCGGCGATACCGTCAATTTCACTTGCCAGGTTAACATCCATGAGAATAACATCGGGTCTTTCCCTGCATGCCGTGACAATAGCGTCGCCTCCCGAGGCAACCGGATCGCACACGGCATATCCCAGGCGCTTCAGTTCGGTTTTAATGTCAAGAGCGACCAGAAATTCATCCTCGGCTATAAGGACCTTAATGCCCTCTGCCATAACCCCTACTCTCCGAATGCACTATTTTTAAATCCCGCACGGAACGCGACACCCAGCCCCGGTGTTACTGTTTCGCACGGATTAAGGCCTTCATGTAAGATAGCGCACCATGTCATCACTGTCAACAAAGTTACAGTGTACTCCACCGCGACGATCATATCGCGCCACAGGGTTCCCCGTGCGACCTGGCCCACCGGGCGGCAAACCGTCTCCGGAGACAGGCCGAAAACCATTCAGCAGCCGGAAGCCGTGCCGTCAGCCCCGATGCTGCCCGGAGCGGTATCAAGGTATTTTTCCAGAAATTTTCTCGTCGCCCATCTCAGGAAGATATAGGTGTACTTTGCGCCTGCAAGGTACATTCCCGCCAGGAAAACGAGGTGGGAAATACCGTAAATAGCAGGCCCCCCCAGTATGACAATAAGGGGCTGGCTGAAGTAAATGGACAGGATGCCGAAGAGCGTCACCGCGGGCCAGCCGATGAGATAACTGAAACCCATGAGGAAAATACCGAACAGGATCCTCGATGAAGGTTTTTCCCGGAAGGGGCCCAGGTCCGCCTTGTCCTCAATGGCCTTTCGGGCAAATTCAGTACGGTTGACCCGCCTCGCTATCATGGTAAGAAGGCTCATAAATTAAACCCCGGAAATGAGTGGACGGTTTTTGTAACACCGTGTATCTCGAAGCTCATTCTCACCGTGGCTCCCATAAAGGCAACAAAAAAACCTTGACAAAAACAGAACCGGCCATCAAAGCATAAAGTCTGTTTTTCAGACATCATCAACTATCTGGACATCTTCCCATGAACACGCAAGTAAATAATATCGTCATTGACGGTCATGCGCTATCGCTGCCCGAAATCGTAAATGTGGCACAAGGAAGGTGCGAGATAACTATTTCTCCGGGCCCGGAATTCTCCCGCGTCATCAGGCGGTCACAGGACGTGCTCATGAACGCCCTTGAAAAGGGAACCCCGGTCTACGGCGTGAACACCGGATACGGAAAATCGTGCGGGAAGCGCATGGCACGGGAAGTGGCCATCAGGAACGGGTCCAATCTGATCAAATTTCACGGCTGCGGCACCGGTGTTCCAGTCGGGATCCAGGAAGTGCGTGCGGCCATGCTGACGCGTATCCTCTGTTTTTCCAGAGGATATTCCGGTGCGTCCATGGAGCTGATCACGCAGCTGGCGGAATTCCTCAATCGCGGCATCACTCCCGTCGTGCCCTGCGAGGGTTCGGTGGGGGCTTCAGGAGACCTGACTCCATTATCCTATATCGCCGCGGCCCTCATGGGCGAAAGCGAGGTCTTTTACCGCGATACCCGGATGCCGGCTGCCGAGGCCCTCCGGCAGGCCGGCCTTGCCCCCTATACCTTCTCCCCCAAGGAGCCACTGGCCATGATGAACGGCACTTCGATCATGACAGGAATCGCCGCCCTGGTCATTGACCGCACCCGAAAGATAATCGACGCCTCGATATGCGCAACGGCGCTATCCATACACGCCCTCATGGGAAACGCGCACCATTACGACCCGGTCATCGCCCGGGCAAAACCGCATCCCGGCCAGGAGTATATCGCGCGGAAAATATCCGGGCTGTTATATACCGGCGAAGACCATGAGAAGCTGGCGGCGAAGACCCTGGAATCCCTCCAGGATCCCTACTCGCTCCGCTGTTCTCCCCAGATCCTGGGCGTGCTCTTCGACGCGCTGGATTGGATAACCCGGTGGGTGGAAATCGAGGCCAACAGCGCGAACGACAATCCCCTTTTCGATCCCGACAGCGGGACCGTGCTCATGGGAGGGAACTTCTACGGGGGCCACATCGTGTTCGCTATGGACTCGTTGAAAGCGGCGATCGCCTCCGCGGCCGACATGTCGGACCGCCAGGTGGCCCTCATGGTCGACCCCCACGTGAACCGCGGCCTCCCCGCGGACTTGGTACGCGCGCCCGGGGACGAAGCGATGTTCAATCACGGGTTCAAGGCCATGTCCATTTCGTCATCGGCCCTGACCGCGGAGGCCCTCAAGGCGACGATGCCCGCCTCATCTTTCTCGCGCTCGACGGAATCGCACAACCAGGACAAGGTCAGCATGGGGACCATCGGCGCCCGCGACGCGGCGCGCATTTGCGAGCTGACGGAACGGGTCGTCGCCATCCACATCCTGGCCGCAGCCCAGGCCTGCGATATCCGCGGTAATATCCAGGCGCGTCCCCGGCTGGCCGCCATCATGGAGAAGGTCCGCTCCATTGCCGGTCCCGTCACTGCGGACCGGCCCATGGACCGCGATATATCGGCGATCACGGAGGCCGTTTCCGAGGCCGGCCTCTTCAGCCTGGATGCCGTATAATTTTTCACCGGAAACGCGTGATGATAGCAGAACGGTTGACCGGTCCCTGTTGATTCAATTGCCATCATACAAGAACATGATCTTCACCATTAAGTCCATAGGAACAGTTAGTAACGATAGAACCGATATCTCGGACGACTTCTGGGGGGATTGCGTTTCAGAAATCAGGCTGGACCCCGCTTTTTCCGAAAGCGCCCTTGAGGGAATTGATTCATTCTCGCACCTGGAAATCCTGTACGTTTTTCATAAAGCAATAAACGATGACCCGGAAACAGGGAGGAGCCATCCCCGCGAAAATCCCCGGTGGCCACAGGCCGGAATTTTCGCGCAGCGAAAGAAAAACAGGCCCAATTTCATAGGTTCCGCCATCGTTACACTTATCAGAAAAGAAGGAACAGCCATTTTCGTCAAGAACCTCGACGCCGTTAACGGGACGCCGGTCATTGATATAAAACCGGTCATGAAAGAATTTCTGCCGGGGGGAACGGTTACGCAGCCTCCATGGGTCGATGAACTGATGAAGAATTACTGGAGCCGGACGGACGCCAGACCGGTCCCCATCATTCTTGACGACCTGCTCAGGGCCATTGAAGATCATTGTGATTTTTCCCGCTACTACCTGGACCGCGAAACCGGGGAGATCATCTTCCAGTCGGAGCGTGAACTTGGCGATAACGCCGAAACAGGCTGCAGTAAAGCCGGGTTCAACCCGGAACATCGCGGGGAGCGTTTCATTCCGATCGAACCGATGGAGTCCCACCGCGGCCATGAAATAATGAACAGCTTCATCGGCACCCTGCCTGAAGAAACGGCCCGGCACGATCTCATCCAGGCCCTGTCAGAACGCAAACCCTTCAGGCGTTTCAAGGACGCGCTGCATAATTATCCGGACCTGGAGAAACAATGGCACAATTTTCACGAGGAAGATATTAAAAAAATATCCGAAGAATGGTTGCACTATTTCGGGATTAATTATGAATTTGTATCACTCAACGACATGCTGAAATGACATGAACGATCCGATACTACAGGCCTTTGTCATGGGAGCCGAGCGGGTTGCCGCCTGGGCCGATCTCCTTGACAGCATCAACGTGTTTCCCATCGCCGACGGCGACACCGGCAGGAACATGAAAATCAGCCTGTCGCCGCTGCGCGAACCCGGCCGGGACCGCGACAGCACCATTCACCGGCTCCTGATGAACGCACGGGGGAATTCCGGCAACATCGCCGCCCGTTTTTTCTCGGGATTCCTGTCCGCCAGTTCCCCGGAAGGCATCCCCGCCGCCGCGCGTCTCGGCAGGGACCGGGCCTGGAAAGCCGTTCATGACCCAAAACCGGGCACCATGCTCACGGTCTTCGACGCTCTCGTGGAAGCTCTCGAGGGAACCGCGTTTGAAGCAAGTGCAGCAACCGCTTCTGACGTCATCTCACACCTGGAGCGGGCGGTGCGTTCCACGCCGGAACTGCTGCCGAAGCTTAAAGAAGCCGGCGTGGTCGATTCAGGCGCACTGGGAATGTTCATTTATCTTGAAGGATTTTTCAAGTCATTGGCCGGAGACACGGGCCGCTTCCGTCCCATCATGTCGGTATTCGGCGACCAGCTGCGCATAGCGCCGGCATTTGCCGCGGAGTATGAAGACGGGTTCTGCATCGACCTCACCCTGGATGCCGGTGGCGGCAGCGAAGACACGATCAATCGGCTGGCCGAACTGGGTGAAAGCGTGGTGGTCATCCCGGGCGACAGATATGTAAAGGTACACCTCCATACCGGCGACAGGGCCATGGTGAAGAAGCAGGTGGAGTCGCTGGGAGAGATCATACGGTGGACGGACGAAGACCTGGGAGAACAGGTCAGGGAATTCGGCAGGAAGGAGCACGGCCGGGCAATACACATCATGACCGATGCAGCCGGATCGGTAACGCGCGATGACGCCCTCCGGCTGGGTATTACCCTGCTGGACAGCTACGTCATCGTCGAGGAAAATACGGCGCCGGAAACCTGCGTGGATCCTGAAGATGTGTACTCCGCCATGCGTGGCGGAGCCCGGGCGTCAACGTCGCAGGCCTCCGAATTCGAGCGCCACGAGCAGTACCGGAGCGTGACGAGCCGGCACCCACGGGTCCTCTACCTTTGCGTGGGATCCGCCTTCACCGGCAACTACAACGTGGCCATGGATTGGAAACGCACTAATGACCCGGAAGACCGGCTTACCGTCATTGACACCGGTGCCGCTTCCGGCAGGCTCGGGGCTATAGCCCTCGCCGTTGCCCGGTTTTCGGAAAAAACCGGCGATGGCGATGCCGTAATCAGCTACGCCCGCCAGGCCATTGACCGCTGCCAGGAATACATATTCATCGACAATCTTTCGTATCTAGCGGCTGGCGGCAGGATTTCAAAAACCAAGGCCTTTTTCGGGAACATGCTGAATATGAAACCGGTGGTTACCCCCACGGTTGATGGCGTCATCACGGCGGGCAAACTCAGGAACCTTGACGAACAGATCGAATTCGCCATGCAGAAAGTCGCGGAAAGCACGGTGCCCGGCTCCCGGCCTTTCATCATGTTCCAGTACACCGACAACCGTTCGCTGGTTGAAAAGACCGTCATGCCGGAAATGCAGAGGCGTAATCCCGCCGCTGAAATCGTGCTTCAGCCCCTGTCCCTTACAACCGGTGTTCATGTGGGCCCGGGGACCTGGTCCCTGGCATTTCTACCGGAGATGTAAATGCCCCCCAGTCTTCCCGAGGGGGCATGCAGGAGAGGAATTAGCTTATTAAGACCTCACCCGCTGAGTCCCGGCGAGCGCTTTTTGGATCTCTTGTCCGCGCTCGCCCTTGCGACATCGTGTCGGGAACCTCTCCCACGAGGAAAGGGGGAGGCTTACGATAGTATATTTCATTTGGAGCCCTCTCCCGGTGGGAGAGGGCGCGCCGGAGGCGGGGTGAGGTCGCACCCGGGGCAAACAAAAACCTGACTTGAAGGACTCTCAATGATCAAAGGCAGATTCGCCATCATCATACCGGTCTACAATCATGAACAGCGGGTGGCGGACGTGGTTCGCAGCACCCTCAAGCTGGGCTTCCCGGTTTTCGTCATCGACGACGGCTCCACCGACGGCACCTATGATACCATAAAAGACATGGCCGGCGTCACCATCATCCGCCATGAAAAAAACAGGGGAAAGGGGGCGGCCCTGAAAAGCGGTTTTGCCGCGGCGGCAGGGAATGCAGACTGGGCTGTCACCATTGACGCCGACGGCCAGCATGATCCGGATAACGCCCTGACCCTGATCAGCGCCATTCCCGACGACGCGCTGCGGCGTACAATCCGGCCCATCATCATCGGCATGCGGGAAAACATGGTGGGGGACGATGTGCCCTGGACCAGCCGCTTCGGACGTGAATTTTCCAATTTCTGGGTCCGGGCCTCCGGGGGACTGCGCGTCAGGGATTCCCAGAGCGGTTTCAGGATCTATCCGCTGCCCCAGAGCGCGAAGATGAAGGTCCGGGCCAACCGGTTCCAGTTCGAGGTGGAGATACTGGCAAAGGCGGGCTGGAACGGATTTCCCGTTATCGAGGCGCCGGTCAGCGTGAGCTACACCCCGGGGACGCCGCGCATATCCCACTTCAGGCCCTTCGTGGATTTCTGGAGGAATTCAGGGACCTTCATGCGGCTGATATTCCAGCGCATCCTGATACCGCGGTTTATCAGGAGGAAAATCTGGTATAAAGG
>CAZZHU010000063.1:0-21705 GCA_964654045.1 uncultured Leptospirales bacterium | reverse complement strand
ATAAGTGATATCGCAGCCACGATCCCGAGAAGGAGGCTCATGGTGCCGGTTGTCTGGCTCATCATGTCCCGTATCTCCGACATGTCACGCACTTCGAATGATTCCTCGCTGCTGTTATAGAGGCGGTGTCTCTTGATGATAAGCTCTTTAATAGACGTTATCGCCCCGTCTATCATTTTCGGGTCCCGTATCTCCACGTCAATGGAATCGAGGTAATCCTTACCCAGGACCCGGTACATTGCCGTGCTGACCGGTATGATTACGAGATCATCCTGATCAAACATGAAGGAGGATCCCTTGACCGGGAGAACACCGATGACCTTGAAACTTATCCTGTTTATTTTTATCGTCTGCCCCACGGGATTTACCGATCCGAACAGGTTCTTGATTACTGTCGCCCCAGCCACGGCCACCTTCTGCCGCGACCGGACATCCGCCTCGCTGATAAACCTTCCGCTGATCGGCACCGCAGACTTCATCACTGCGTAATCGACTCCCACCCCGAGGATCTGGGTATTGCAGTTGTTGTTTCCGCGAACTGCCTGCCCCCTGCCGTTGACCATGGGGGAGACGCGCTTTACCGCTTCGAGTTTGGTCAGGGCTGCCGCGTCCTCCATGGTCAGTCTCGTCACCAGGCCGGTCTGCAGGGCGACGCCGCCCATCCGCCGCGAACCGGTCCGCACGGTCAGTGAATTGGACCCGAGTGAACTCAGGTTCTGCGTGATCGATTCCTTCGCCCCTTCCCCCACGGCGATCATTGATATGACCGCGGCGACGCCGATGAGGATGCCCAGTATCGACAGCAGCGACCTGAGCTTGTGGGTTATGATTGCAGAGAGCGCCTGGCGCAGATAATCGGTGAATTCGGCGGTGCCGAAGGTTGTGTGCTTTTGCGAGAGTATCTCTTTTATCGACATCACCACACCGCCGACGGATGGCTTCTTCTTTTTAGCTACCATTTCATCGGAAATCACAGCGCCGTCCCGCATTCGTATTATCCTCTTGGCGCGAACGGCGATTTCTGTCTCGTGGGTCACCATGATTATCGTGATGCCGCTCTCGTTCAGCTCCTCGAGGAGCGCCATGATCTCCTCCTCGCTCTTCGTGTCCAGATTGCCCGTGGGCTCATCGGCGAAAAGAATCATGGGCCTGTTCACCAGGGCCCGGGCTATGGCGACTCGCTGCTGCTCACCCCCGGAAAGCTCGTTCGGATAATGATCTTCCCTGTGTGACAGCAGCACCTGGCGCAGCTTTTCCCTGGCTTCGTCATGGTAGTCACGCTGCCCCGCATATATCATCGGGAGCCCCGTATTTTCCAGGGAATTCATCCGGGGCAGGAGGTTGAACTGCTGGAATACGAAACCGGCGATATGGTTTCTCAACATCGACAACTCGTCATCGTCGAGCTTCGTTATATCATCCCCCATGAGCAGGTATGAGCCTGAATCCGGCTTGTCAAGGAAACCAAGGATATTAAGCATGGTTGATTTCCCCGAACCGGAATGTCCCATGATCGCGACGAATTCGCCTTCTTCGATCCTGAGAGAGACATTATTCAGAGCGCGCACCTGCACCTTTCCGGTGTCGTATATTTTCGATACGTTCCTCAGCTCGATCATGGCGGGCCGCCCGGACCGGTTCGGGTTTTCTTCCTTTTCGGCATAAAGGGATTTGTGCTGTTTTTCGCCTCTAGCTTGAGGCTCTGGTCCACTATCGCGATCCTGTCACTGGCCGTTACACCGGCTATGACCTCCACGTTCTGTTCATCTGTCATCCCGACCCTGATTTCTCTTAGAACTGTTTTGTTCGATTTCCCCACGACGACCCGGACATAATATTTGTTGTCATCGTTTGTCACCGCTGCCATGGGAAGGAGCAGCGCGTCCTCTTTTCCTTTTTCAATTATGTTCACGTTGGCCGTCATGCCGGACCGGAACACCCCGGGGACCGTGTCCGGGATGATGTTTACCTCGTACATGGTCACGTTATTAACCGTTTTTGACTCGAATTCGATGAGGTCGACTCGTCCGTCAACGCTGACATCCGGATAGGCGTCCAGGGTTATGGTTACAAGCTGGCCCTTGCGGACCCTTCCGATATCGGTCTCGTCCACATCCGCCTTTACGATGAGGCGGTCCGACAGGACCAGTATCGCCGTCGTGGTCAATGCCGCCTGGCCCGGTTCGATACCCCGGACGATGACAGTGCCGTTTATTGGTGCAACCAGCGCGATCGGTTTAAACGCGTCCTCCCAGTATTTCAGGGATGCGGCTCCCTGTGCACGGGCCGCGTCTATAAGGGCCGCTCGCTCGGTGGAACTCATCCACCCGAGTATCTGACCCTTCCGCACCTTCTGGCCTTCGCTCACGAGCACGCTTTCCATCCTGCCGTTCACCTGCGGTTTTATTTCCAGCCTGTTGTACGGCAGCACGGTCCCCGTGGCTGATACCGACGTGCGTATGTCACCGATCTGCGGCCTCACGATACTGCTGATCGTTTCTGTTTTCCCTTTATTCCTGGCCGCGTTGAATATGACGGCCGCGAGGACCGCTGCTGCGGCAACAGTTATTATTATAATGAAAATCCTTTTTTTATTTATCATATGCCAGCGTCTCCCCTTTTGCCTGTATCCACTGCGCTTCGGCCAGCAGCTGGTTGGCCTGCGCTTCCAGGTAATTCTGCTTCATCTGCACCAGCTGATCCTCAATGGTAATCCAGATATCGAAAACCACCAGCCCCAGCGAATATTCCGCTTCCGCGATACGCGCCCGTTCCTCGGCCGCGGCCAGGAACTTGCGCTGCACTTCAACCGCGTCGATGGCGTTCTGCCAGCCGATCCAGTATTGTTCCAGGTTAAGCATCACCTGATCCCGCGCGCCTGCCTCGTCCGCCCTGAGCTTGCGCGATTGCGCCTTTGCCTGCTCGAGATTGTAATAATTATTGCCCCCCGTGAACAGGGGCATGGTAGCCGAAATTCCCGCATTCAGGTTTACGTTATTGGGCGTGCTCCCGGTTGTTTCCGAGAGCGTCTGGTTAATGCTGCCGTTTGCGCTTATCACCGGCAGGAAACTTGCGATCCTGGATTTTTCATTATAGTCGGCCGCTTCACGCAGTTTTCCGGCGTCCAGCACCGACGGATGTGTTTTCACAATCGAGTCAAAATCAGGTTTTTCCCTGTCCCGGACCTTCTCGGACAGGCCGCCCTGCGCCCTGATGTCCATGTAGGAGTATACGCCCATGACGTTCAGCAGGGCTCGCTGGGCAGACATGATATTCCGTTCAGCCTGCTTTATATTGTATTTTGCCTGCTCCAGGTTCGCTTCCGCGCTCATCAGGGAGCCTTTATGTTCGCGTCCCGCCTGGTAGCGCATTTTCACGAGATTATAATTTTTCTTCCTGATCTCAATTATCTGCCTGGATATATTGACCGCTTCCTGGGCCTTCAGCAACTTGACGAAGGCCGACCTCAGTTCAAGACGGACCTGCGCCGACTTGAGGTGGTACTGGTATTGCGCATCCTGTGCCGCGCTTTCCGCAGCCTTGATATCGTATATTGTCTTCATACTGTCGAAAATCAGCTGCTTCCCGCTGACGCCGTATGACAGGGAATTTGTTATGGTCGAGTTTGATTTTTTATCTTTGATATATGAAGACAACAACTGATTCTGCGACATGGTAAGCTTCTCAATTTTATCAGCCTGACTCTCCGGCGTCTTGTCGATCGTTTTCGACGTGCTTACTCCGGCGTTGGCGTTTATCTGTGGAAGATACGCGCTCCGCGCAATGCCGATGGACGCCTTACTCTTGTTCCAGGTCTCAAGGGCGGATTTCAAACCGGGATTATTCTGATCGGCATACTGCACGCATTCCCGCCATGTAATGGTTTCCTCAGCGTAAAGACAGGCCGCCGCCGACATAATGAAAAATGACACCGCTGCTGTATAACCTGGTATTTTCCGCATCATTCGTATCATATAGCAAATCCACTTTGTTATTGTCATCGTGACGTCCCATCGTCACCATGTTCTATATTAATCCGTATCCTATGTAAAATTTCCCGCAATGCCCGGATTTCCCGCTCGCCCAGGCCCCTGAACGCCCTCGAGTCGACCTCGGCCAGGATCTGCCCGAAAATATCAATCTGCTCCCTGCCTTCCTTTGTGAGAAATATTTTGTATATTCTCCTGTCATTCTCATCGGGGTGCCTGCCGATCATTTTTTTCTTTTCGAGGATGTCCAGTATCCGTGTTATCGTAGGTTTGTCCTTCATGGTCCTGTCGGCTATTTCGCTCTGGGAAATGCCTTCTGAATCCCTGATGGTGTTGAGCACATGACCCTGTTCCGGCGTTATCTCGTAATCATACTTCTTGAATTTCCTCAACATCTCGATCCGCAGTCGTGTGGCGGTGGATGCTATCTGGAATCCAATAGATTGTTCCATCACTACCGGCGGCTTGTGCTTCTCCAGGTTTTCAAGGAATTTCAACTGTTCGTCAATTGTTCCGTGGAATTTTCCCTGGTGCTGTTGTTTATTCGGTTTTTTCATATAAGGCTTTGTAATTAGTTGTTATTGCAATTATTATAATAACAATAGTTGTCATTGTCAACTATTTTGTTTATTTTTATTAAATAATTGCCTGTATGACCTGGAATATAGTGAAAAAGCTCCATAAAAATTCCTTGTTATCAATAAAACTAATATATTAAGGAGATGATTGACGGCTGGTTATGTGTGTGCGGTTACAACACGAGAACTGCTGATAGTACCTGGTAAAAAAAACCCGGCCTTTTCAGGACGGGTTTTCATGAATTGTCATTCACGATAAATTAGCTGATGGTTTTGACTGAAACAGCTCTCGGGCCTTTTTCGCTTTTTTCAATTTCGAACTCAACCCTGTCGCCTTCATTAAGAACTTTGAAGCCGTTACCAATGATACCTGTGTGATGAACAAAGAGATCTGCTCCATTGTCCTGAGAAAGAAATCCAAAACCCTTTTTCTCATTGAACCATTTAACTGTGCCTTTAGGCATAAGAAAAACTCCTGTAAATATTAAGTAATGCGGGTTAACCCCGATGAATAAACTTCCTGACTACAATTTTTTTATGCTGTTTTGAAACACGCGGTAATAAAATTGAAGATAGTATACGAAGTTATTCAACTTATGACTATAAGGTCACATTTATAATTAATGTCAATTATTTAATTATTTTTTATTGTATATTTTTTATTCGATACTCTTAATAAACCATCACCGCGATTGAATCCTCCCATATTTTTTTCAGTGCGATCCTCCATTTTGAGTTCGTAAAGGCTTTCCCGCGCCACCTGGCGCCGTCAATTATCCTTGATTCCAGGATTGCCCAGGCGGATGGATAATCAAACACCTTCCATAGGGTGCCGGCTTTATATATATATTCAGGGTTCCCGGTTGCCAGGAGCCTGGTAAAACCACGCCGGTGGTCAAAATCCTTCCAGTGAGCCCCTGCGTAGAAGATGAATTCCGCGCTCCCCGTGTCCATCAGGGCTTCAAATCCCCTCTGGTAATTGAAAACCTTCCATTCCTGGCCCGCGTAGTACACGTACCGGGCAATGCCGATGCCGGCCAGGGAATCGAGACCTTTTTCATAATTAAAATCCTTCCAGAACCTGCCTGCCCGGTAGAGATACTCGGGGTCCGATAGCCCGGCAAGTGCATCCTGTCCTGCCGGGAAATCAAATTCCTTCCAGAAGATGCCGGCCTTGTGGATGTACTCCGCGCTCCGGAGCATAACCAGCGCTTCAAGACCGCGCCTGAAATCGAAGCCGCTCCAATCCCTTCCGGCCTGAAATATGTATTCAGGATTTCCGATGGCCACAATAGCTCTGCAGGCTGAAGCAATGTCAATGTCTTCATGCGAAAGAGTCGCGTTATAAAGTCCTGCCGCATCGCGGGTCCGGAGGCATTCTTTTACGAGTTCGTCGCCGTTCATAGATTTACATCACCCTGTCCCGATGAAGTGTTTTAACCTTCATCTTCACTGCCTGACCGAAGGGAGCATGAAACGGATCCTGGCGGCTTTCGGATATCAGCCAGATCGTCGGAGTGTAGCGCCTGAGCCTGTCCAGGTCGTAAATGTACCCGTCTGTTATTACCAGGAGCATTTCCCGGTGGCCTTTCATGTGGCGGTTGAAGAGCGGCTCGAAAAAGGTGGTGCCCCCGCTGCCGGTCCTGATGCACCGCCAGTCACCCCGTCGGTATACGAAGTGCCTGCCGGAATTTCCAGACGCCGTCAGGATATCCCCCCTTTTTTCCGGCACGAAGAGCTCCTCGTCGAGGCATACAAGATGCACGCGGTATTTCCCCATGAGCTGCTCTATCACGCCGAAGGCGGATTCAATGTCCGATGGAGTCATCACCATGGAGCCGGACACGTCAACCGCCACGGTGATAAGCTCCTGTTCCCTGAACACCCTTCCCGGCGAATATATGCCGTTGGCAAAATAGCGGCGGTTGAACCTTCCGTACGTGTAGGTCCATTCGTTCGACTGCGCGGAAAAATCGACTATGCTCTTCAGCTGGCGTTCCCACGACGCGGTATCCGCTTCCCGGATATGTTCCATGATTCCCTTGATGTCCTGGTAGGACCGCTCTTCCGCGCACTCACGATCTTTATCCGCGAGGCTGACAATGTTCGTCTTGCGTGCGTCGATGTTCATGCGGCTTTCCCGGTCATGGAAAAGATGGACGCCGGTGGGCATTGCCCCATCAAGTTTGTCGATGAATAACAGTCCTTTCATGTCGCTGAAATGGATCTCACTCATGTCGCCCGGTTTGCCGTCCATGAGGGGGTTGAAATTAAAAGACCTGTTCAGGCTGTCTGATATGGACTCCGGTCCCCGGCCGTTTAATCCGATCGAGGCGTCATTGCTTGAAAAATACTCTGAAATCGTCCTCCGCGGCTGTTTCTTCAGCCACCGGTACAGGTCCTCCCAGGACGGATCGGCAGCACCTGTCGCGATGATAAAGTCCCGGGGCACGAGGGGCAGACCCGCCGGAATAATCAGTTCCGCGGCCGGGCCGCTCCTTTCTTTCCGGGAAAAGAACGTCTTCCTCGCACCGGCGAGGTAGCTGTTGATGACCATGTCCTGTGAAATGTTCTGGAGGTAGAGGTCTTCCGCCGGATATGCCCGGTGGTCATGGTTGAGCACCACGTGGAGCATCTCGTGCACCAGGAGCCCCGTGAGTTCGTCGGCCGGCATTGTATTAAAAAACGTTTCCGAGTAATACATGACAAGGCGGGATTCCTGCTCTGTCAGGGCCAGTGTCGGGATATTCGCTTCTTCAATGAACTGGACTGCCTGGTAGAAATACGAGACAAACCTGCTCCGCCGCCAGAGGGACTCGAGGACAGATTCCAGCCGGTTATTCATCATCAGTCTCTATGATGGCGTTGAATTTTTCAAGAAGTCCGGCGCGGCGTTCACTATCGGCAATCATGCTGAGGGCGGAGGGGACCTGGGTGAATATTCCGCAGTCCCTCAGCAGAAGGTAAAAGAAGGAAAGCCGCAGGTCGGCGCGGGCGGAGCCGATGAAAAGGAGCACATTGGCGAGTACGGCAAGATCATCCTTGCCGAAATCGCCTTTGCGCTGCAGTTTGCGTTCACGCAGAGACCTGACCGCCCCTGACAGGGCCCAGAGTATATCCTCGGATGGGATGCCCCCCCCGATCATTCCGGCAAGCTTTTCTTCATTGCCCGCCAGTATGTCAGCCGTGCTAAGCATGCGGGGCGCCGTGAGCTGCGCGATAAATTCAGCCCCGGCGACCGAACCCACCAGCGAATGTATTATGCTTACCAGCGAACCGTCGGGGCTCGCCGTCAGATAGTCCATAAGATCTTCCTCTGTTTCTATTCCGTAGGAAGCGGCCAGCGCCCGCGATACCTGGTGCCACCCCCGCGGGTTCGGATTTATGTTCTCCTCGTCCCAGAGACGTTCCGGGAAAAGCGCGATATACCGCAGTATGGAGGGATGTACGCCTTCCCGCTCCGCCCAGGTTAGCCAGTCCTCTGCTGCCGGTTTCAGCTGGAATACAGCGAGCCGGCCGTCCAGGGCCGAATCATCGAACTCGGTGATGGTGGTGTCGTCGCCCTCGCCCAGGTTCCCGGCCAGTATGATCGATGTTTTCTCGGGAAGGTCATGTTCCCCGCAGGTGCGCTCGGTGATTATCTGGAACAATGTCTGTATCACCGTGGGGTGCGCCCTGTTGGATTCATCGAGGAACCAGACTATGCCGCGATAGTTATCGGGGACCGTTTCCGGCGGGATGAAGCGCGGCCGGTAGTATATCATGCGCCTGGCCTGGTGGTCCGGGACCGGGTACCCCCCGAGATCGACATTTTCCTTGAAGGCGAGACGCGTGTCGATGAAGAAGAGATTCTTACGCTCCGCCGCTTGCCGCACGATGGCCGACTTCCCTATCCCCGGGTGCCCGACGATCTTCAGCGCGTAGTTAAGGGATGATCCCGCATCGAGGTAGTTATCCAGTATTTCCTCCAGTTCGGAGGCGGTGACGGGTACAGGTTTTTTTTTCATGGCAGTCTTCTATATTTTATACAGGATATATTCCTTTTGTCATCGCGAGCAAAGCGAATGTTATTCCCCCTGTCCCGCTGGGGGGCAAACCTCACCCCCCCTCCGGCGCGCCCTCTCCCACAAGGAGAGGGCGCCGCATCATAGCGATTTATTGAGCATCCCCCTCTCCCCGTGGGAGAGGGGGACTGAGGGGGCGAGGTCTGACTAATCATGCCACCCTTGTACTGCAAGGGGTTGACAATCATTTACATTATGCTTTTCTCCAGCAGCTCCCTGAACACCTTGGCTACGCGCTTCATGTGGCCGATGATCATCTCGTCGCTCCGCCCCTCCAATTTCCTGAAGGTCACCAGGATGCCATTCATCATGGCAAAGAAATAATGCGCCAGAATCCGGGTATCTCCGGCATATCCCATTTTTTTGAATATCGTTTCGAAGAGATCAAAGCCTCGCCGGACCACGTCAAACAATTTCTGCTGGGATTCCTGGCCCAGGCTTCCCACGGTCATGAATACCACCATCATACGGAAATAGGAATCGTGGGCAGCGAGAAAATCAATGAAAGCCTCTATACCGCGGTCGAGTACCTGTTCTCCCTCCCCGGCGTTTATTGACATCCGCTCCATCTCATCTATTAGACCGTTGCTGTCACGGACCGTGGCTTCAACGAACAGCGATTCCTGGTTGGGGAAATACGTATATATGGAAGAAGGAGCAATTCCTGCTTCATTGGCTATTTCCCTCATGCTCACCTTGTTGAAGGGTTTGTTGGAAAACACCCGTTCCGCAGCATCGATGATGAGGTCTTTCCTGTCCTCACGCTCTTTATTCTTCATTTTTGATAATGTATTTTTTAGTTTCATATCATTTATAATATAATTCGTCGTAAAAACCGTATCATTATGGGGTCAGTATACATGACCACTTAAAAAATCCCCGCGGGATTTTCCCGTATGAGAGACCTTCGTTTCGAGATAATTCCAATGAATAACATACAGTCATTACATGAATTAATGAATATAATTTCAAGGAGATTTTCCGAAAATCGTTTGACACACCGAACAGTGTTCGCCACAATAATTGTAGTTCAATAATAAATAAACACCAGAGAGGTTTTGTATGATTTTATTCAATCCAAAAAAGCACACACGGAAATACAATGATGAAAAATCCAGGCAGATAATGCTGAAAACCATAGAATTCTTTGAAACAAAAGGTTTGAAACAGATCAAGAAAGACTGGCATGAAAAGAAATGGAATTATGACTTCGTGGAATTCCTGAAAGAAAACCAGATCTTCGCAACCCTCATGACACCGTCCGGCTACGGCGCGTCAGATTCCCGTTGGGACACCTACCGCAACTGTGAATTTTCAGAAATAACCGCCTTTTATGGCATTACCTACTGGTACACCTGGCAGGTTTCGATGTTAGGGCTCTGCCCGATATGGAACGGCAGCAACGAAGAAGTAAAGCACAAAACCGCCAAACTCCTTCAGGAAGGCGGCGTCTTCGCCTTCGGCCTGTCAGAAAAGGAGCACGGCGCCGACATCTATTCCAGCGACATGATGCTCTATCCCAACAGCGACGGCACCTACCGGGCCAACGGCGACAAGTACTACATCGGCAACGGGAACGAGGCTGCCCTTGTCTCAACCTTCGCCAAGATGGCAGACAGCGGCGAATATGTCTTTTTCACGGTTAATTCCAAGCACGAAAAGTACGAGTGCGTGCGCAATGTCGTCAACGAGCAGAACTACGTTGCCGAGTTCGCCCTACACGACTATCCCATCACCAACGCGGACATCACGGAGCGTGGTCCCAAGGCCTGGGACGACATGCTGAACACGATCAACGTGTGCAAGTTCAACCTCGGCTGGGGCGCCATCGGCCTCTGCACCCACGCCCTGTACGAGTCCATAGACCACGCGGCCAACCGTAACGTGTACGGAAAGTTCGTGACAGATTTTCCCCATGTGAAGCGCATCTTCGTCGATTCCTACTGCAAGCTCGTTGCCATGAAGCTCTTCGCCGAGCGAGCCAGCGACTACATGCGCTCCGCCAACAATGAAGACCGGCGCTATCTCCTCTACAACCCGATGGTCAAGATGAAAGTAACACGGGAGGGGGAAGAGGTGATGAACCTCCTGCACGACATCATAGCCGCCAAGGGGTTCGAGAACGAGCCTTTCTTTGAAATAGCAAAACATGAACTCCCGATGCTCCCGAAGCTCGAGGGCACGGTCCATGTCAACATGGCCCTCATCGTCAAGTTCATGGCCAATTACTTCTTCAATCCCAAAGCATACCCGGAAATGCCCCGCCGTGACGATACCACCAACGACGCCTTTCTGTTTCAGCAGGGACCCACAAAGGGCCTGGGCAAGATCCAGTTCCATGATTACAACATCGCCTATAACAGCGTGGACCTGCCCAACGTGAACACCTTCAAGGAGCAGATCAACCTTTTCAAGGACTTCCTTATAAAGTCAGGTCCGGACAAGAACCAGTCGGCAGACATCGATTACCTCCTGGCCCTGGGCGAGATCCTTACCCTGGTGGCCTACGGCCAGCTCATTATCGAAAGCCGAAAATTCATAAACGTTGAAGATGATCTCCTGGAGGAAATATTTGACTTCATGGTGCGCGACTTTTCCAGGTACGCCCTGAACATCCACATGAAGCCTTCCAACACCGATAAGCAGAGGGAGCTTTCCCTCAAGATCATCCGGACTCCCCTTCCGAATCCTGCGCGGTTCGAGAAGATATTCAAGGACCACGTGTATTCACTGAAGGGAGCGTACAAGATGAAGGACCAGAATTTCTAAGCCACAAGGAGACAATAATGGAAAAAATCCTCATAAATCCCAAAAACATTACAGCAAAATACGCGGATGAAGAAACAAGGCAGATCATGCTGAAGACAATCGATTTCTTCGAGGGCCGCGGCCTGAAAAAGATGAAAGATGACTTTCACGCCTGCAAATGGTATTCCGAATTCCTTGATTTCATGAAGGAAAACCAGATTATGGCGAAACTTCTCACGCCCGCCGGCTTCGGCGGCCCCTCGTCACGCTGGGACACCTCGCGCATCACCGACTTCGCCGAGATACTCGGCTTCTACGGCCTTACCTACTGGTACACCTTCCAGGTGAGCGCCCTGGGTCTGGGGCCCATCTTCCTGGGTTCCAACGCGGAGGCCAAGCAGAAGGCCGCGCAGTTCCTGAAGGAGGGGGCCATCTTCGCCTTCGGCCTTTCGGAGAAGGAACACGGCGCGGACATCTATTCCAGCGACATGATGCTCTACCCGCAGCCGGACGGCACCTACCTCGCCAACGGAGACAAGTACTACATAGGGAACGGAAACGAAGCGGCCATGGTGTCCACCTTCGGCAAGATTGCCGACACCGGCGATTACGTCTTTTTCACTGTCAATTCGAAGCACCCGAAATACGAGTGCGTTAAAAACATCATCAATAACCAGGACTACGTTGCTGAATACGCCCTCCATGACTATCCCATCACCAGCGCGGACATAACCGAACGCGGGCAGAAGGCCTGGGACGATATGCTCAACACCATCAATATCTGCAAGTTCAACCTGGGGTGGGCATCGATCGGCATCTGCGAGCACTCCTTCTACGAGGCCATCAACCACGCGGCGCACCGCAAGCTCTTTGACAGCTTCGTGACCGACTTTACGCATATCAGGCAGCTCTTCATGGACGCCTACTGCAGGCTCACCGCGATGAAGCTTTTCGCCCTGCGCGCAACCGATTACATGCGATCCGCGAACGAGAATGATAAGCGCTATCTCTTGTATAATCCCATGGTAAAGATGAAGGTTTCCACGCAGGGCGAAGAAGTCATCAACCTACTCTGGGACGTGATAGCCGCCAAGGGATTTGAAAAAGACATGTACTTCGAGAACGCGGTAATGGACATCAGGGCGCTGCCCAAGCTCGAGGGCACGGTGCATGTCAACATGGCACTTATCATCAAGTTCATGCCCAACTATTTCTTCAATCCTGCGCAGTATCCCGAGATACCGCAGCGTCGCGATGCCGCGAACGACGATTTCCTGTTCAGCCAGGGCCCCACGAAGGGTCTGGGCAAACTCCAGTTCCACGACTATTCAATCGCCTACAACAGCGTCGACATTCCGAATGTTAACGTATTCAAAGAACAGATCGCGGTTTTCAAGGATTTCATGATGGCCTCGATGGGCACCATGAAAGAGCAGAGCAAGGACATCGACTTCCTGCTGAACCTTGGGGAACTCTTCACCCTGGTGGCCTATGGCCAGCTTATCCTGGAGAACAAGAAGATTTACGGCGTCGAGGACGATCTCATCGACCAGATCTTCGACTTCATGGTGCGTGACATGTCAAAATTCGCCCTTACCATCTACGGCAAGTCTATAACATCTGAGAAACAGCAGGAATTGTGCCTGAATATGATCCGCCGTCCGGTGGTTAACACCGGGAGGTACGAGAAGATATTGAAAAACTACGTGTACGCCCTTACGGATACATATACTATGAATGAATAATTTTTGCCCGGAATAAGCATAAAAAAACCTGGCCGTTTCCGGCCAGGTTTTCATTTTTTTCATGCTGTTTAAAACTAGCTGATGGCCCTAACCTGGACGGCGCGGGGGCCTTTGTCGCCCTTTTCTACCTCGAATTCAACTCTATCGCCTTCATTAAGCGTCTTGAAACCGTTTCCGATAATTCCGGAATAATGGACGAAGAGGTCCGTTCCGTCGTCATGTGAAAGAAATCCAAAACCTTTCTTCTCGTTGAACCATTTGACTGTTCCTTTAGCCATAAAAAACTCCTGTTAAAAATGATGCGGGATTTACCCGAAGATTAAGGCTCACCATAACTACAATTACTTAAACCAGGATTAAATTCGAGGGTAAGACAATTGAAGCATTTTGAGACTATTTAATTATCGACACACTATCCCTCCATATTTAAAGTGTCAACGGTTTTTTTATCATTCAAGGCTAATCATAGCACCAATTTCTCATAATTACAACAATCATTCCCGACGGTTTTTATGTCCCGCGAATTTGCTCTTGACAATGAATAATTCATAAAAATAATGGCTAGTCAATACGGTGGCTGTAGTTCAACGGTAGAGCCCTGGAATGTGGATCCAGTCGTTGCGGGTTCGAATCCCGTCAGCCACCCAGCTTTCTCCAACACCCCCCGCAGCGATTCACAAAATTGGCTACGGGGGTTTTATTTATGAAAATTATTCGTTGACTTGCGCATGACCTAGTATAATTTGTATACCAAGGAGAAAAAGCATGGCATCGAAATTTTCATTATCCGCATATTTTACCCAAAAATACGTTAATTCTGATTACATCCAGCAAAGAAAAGCCAACGCACTTTTTTATTATCTGTTCAGCACCATGACCATTGTGCTTATAATGATGATCGTATATATTATCATTCAGCCTGTTACGGTGGTTCGATCGGTAATGGCCCAGAGCACACTCCTGATCATTGAACTGATCGCCCTCATCATATTGAAAAAAGGCTATTATACCGCAACAGCCAATTACATGGCGATAGCTGCCGCGGTCCTGCTTGTCATCGCGCAATTCGCAAAACTTACCCAGGACCCTCACACCGCGTACACGACATATTTTTACCTCATGATCGTCATTGTCGTCCAGGCCGCTCTATTCTGTAAAAAGAAATGGCTGGTCGGGATTACCGCTTTTTTTATCATCAGCGATGTTGCCTTCTTCATACTTGTCAGGGAAAGCCTCGATACCCTGAGCCTGCAGGCGGCCCAGCTCGGCGTCGTCGTCTCTTCTTTCACCTTCTTCTTCGTAATGGTAATTTCCCTTCTTATCATATCCATTACCGATGGAGCGATAAAACGTGCAGATGAAGAAGCCCGCCAGAACAAGGAAAATTACGATAAAATTCAATCGCTTTTAATATCAGTGACAGAATCTTCAGCTGTGCTTGCCCGTTCTTCGAATGAAATGAAAGACTCAACGGTTACCTTTTCTGAAAATTTTCAGAACCAGGCGGCATCAGCTGAAGAGATAACCGCATCCATGGAGGAAATATCTTCAACAACAGACAACAATGCCTCGAGCGCTGCTGAACAGTTTGATACTATAACGGTATTTTTAGAAAAGCTTGAGAATCTTTCGCTCAACATAACCAGAATGGGCGAGAAGATCAACGAAAGCACCGGCATCGCCAACGAAATCACCAGCCATGCCAGGTCCGGCGAATCATCCCTTGCGTCAATGCAGGAGAGCATGACCAAAATGTATAACGGATCAAATCAGATGACCAGCATTATCGAAATAATAAACTCCATATCCGATAAAATTAATCTTCTGTCCCTTAACGCGGCCATAGAGGCCGCGCGTGCCGGCGATGCCGGCCGGGGTTTTGCCGTTGTTGCGGACGAAATATCGAAACTGGCCGATCAGACAGCCACGAGTCTTAAAGAAATCGATGCGCTTATCGCATTAAATATCAACGAAATATCAAAAGGATCCGACATCATGACAAATACGGTCGGGACCATCAGCAAAATCATTAATGGTGTTACGACCATGAATACTAAGATCAACGAGATCGCTGAATACATGTTAGAGCAGGTAAATATCAACAAGGGAGTTAATGAACATGCCGTCACGGTAAAGGTCCGGTCGAGCGAAATAAAAAGCTCTTCAACAGAACAAAAAATTGCAGCGGATGAAATAGTCAAATCCATCGTATCGGTCAACGAGGTAATGCAGAAAAATTCGGATGTTTTAACCTCTCTTAAAAGTCTCTCTGAAGATGTTTCGCAGATGGCGGATTTCCTTGAAGGGAAAGTCTCTGTATTAAGCGAGTAGCCGCGCCTTCTCGTTTCTGCGACATACCACCCGGTCATGCAATTCCGTTCCTCAGCGGCAGTAATGGCCGCGGGTATCATTCCTGTCAACGGCAAGCATCTGCTGGCACTGCATGTCACCGGGTTGTCATCAATCAAGCGGTGAGGACTTCGCGGATTTTTTTCTTGAGCTCGCTCGGCAGAAAAGGCTTTGGTATGAAATACACGTTTTCCTTCAGCACCTCGATGTCGATGGTTTTATGTTCCGTGTATCCCGACATGTAGAGCACGCGAATCCCGGGCCTGATCAACCGCACCTTCTCTATAAGCTTCGGCCCGTCTAAATCCGGCAGGATAACATCAGACAGGATCAGATCGATCGGCTGCTGTCTTCGGGAGCAGATGGCAAGCGCATTTCTGCTATTCGAGGCTTCAAGCACGCGATATCCCTCATCGGAGAGGTTTCTCACCAGGAGCTTCCGGACAGAATCTTCATCTTCCACTATCAGAATAGTCTCCCCGCATGTTACAGGCCCCTGAACCGTGATATCAACAGGTTCCATGTCATCCTTACGCGAAGCATCCGTGTTCCGGGGAAGAAACACTGAAAAAGTCGATCCCTTTCCTTTTTCACTCTCGACCGCAATATAACCTTCATTCTGGCGCACGATTCCATACACTGTCGCCAATCCGAGACCCGTTCCCATCTCTTCCTTGGTTGAGAAGAATGGCTCGAATATTTTTTCCATTATTTCATTATCCATGCCTACCCCGGTGTCCGATACGTCTATACGGACATAGAGCCCTGGAAGAATTGTTTCATCTTTTACCGATAATGCATCAGTTATGACTTGGTTCGAGGGAACGATAGTAATTGTTCCACCATTGGGCATCGCGTCCCTGGCATTTACGACAAGGTTGACGATCAATTGTTCAATCTGGGAGTAATCCGCCTTAACGTTGGCCAGATCATGTTCCCTGTGTATGTTCAGTTTAATGTTCTCCCCGATAATGCGGCGAAGCATTCTTTCGACCCTTGCGAGAAACGTATTTATGTCGATTATGACATGCTTGATGACCTGTTTTCGGCTGAAGGCGAGCAGCTGCCTGGTCAGTTCGGCTGCCCTCCTGGACGTTACCAGTATATCATTGATGTTATCGCCGATACCGGAACCTTCGCCTGCCGCTTTTGCCGCTATTTCGGCGTTGCCCATTATCGCTGTCAGCAGATTGTTGAAGTCATGGGCGATACCTCCGGCAAGTCGCCCGATGGCCTCCATCTTCTGGGACTGTATCAGCTGTTTCTCCAGCCGTGCATTCTCCTCTTCTGCCTGTTTTTGTGCGGTAATGTCCTGCATATAGCCTTCTAGGTATTCCTCCGTTCCATCCGCGCTGCGGCGCATTCTCGTGTTCATGGATACCCATATGAGTTCGCCGTTTTTCCTGCGGAATTTCGTTTCATACCCCTTCATATGCCCCTTACGGCGCACCTCATCCAGAAGATGCTCCCGGGCATCGGGATCCGCGTAGAAATTCTTCACGTTTTCTCCTGCAATAGTTACCGCGCCTGCGGTCTCATATCCGAGAATCCGCGCCATTTCATCATTGGCCGTGATAAAATCCCCTTCCAGCCTGATCTGATAGATGCCGACGGGAAAATTATTGAAGATATCCCTGTAACGGTATTCGCTTTCCTCCAGATCCTTCTGTGACGTGATGAGCTCCTCGTTGATGACATGGAGTTCCTCATTCGTGGCCTCGAGCTCTTCGTTGGTGGCCTTAAGCTCATCCATCATTATCTGGAGCTCAACGTTTTTCTGGTTCAGCTGGATGTTCCGGAGGGCCAGTTCATCCTGCATGCCTTTTATGTCGGTTATGTCAATAACGTTTATCAAACCTGCCGGCTTGCCGCCAAAATGCGTTGTCGTGCCGTTGAGCATCACCCATCTTGCTTTTCCTGATTTTGTGATTATCATGAACTCGTAGCTCGAGATCTCCTCCTGGCCGGCCTGCCGTCTTTTACCTCTTCCCTCAACGAGTTCCTTGAAATCCGGATGGACAATGTCCCAAAAATTCATCTTCGACATTTCCGTGCTGGAATAGCCGGTAATACGCTCCGCTGCCGTATTAATAAAAACCCACCTGTCGTCCTGGTAAAGAAGGATCGCCATCGGTGTGGATTCAGCCAGTTTCCGGAAACGCTCCTCGCTCTCCTGGAGCTCGCTTGTTTCTTCATGGATACACGGCGGCGGCGCGAGAATAATAACGCAGCTGCCACCTTCCCCGCCCGGGGTCAGGGAACCTATGCTTACGGAGAGCATGACCGTTCCGCCGTCTTCGCGGATGAAACGCGCATTGAACGGGACCTGGTTCGCGGTGTCCTCGTGTGCTCTCCTGCAAGATTCTTCAAAAACTGTGCGGTCATCATCAGATATAATATCGAGCGGGGATTTTCCGGACAGCGCGGCCGGGGTCGTTCCTAAGTAGCGGCCCGCCGCTTCATTGGCGGCACGTATCCTGTTCTTGTTTACAACCAGCACCGGTACCGGGAGGGAGCGTATCAGAATGCTCACATCGTCATAAGTTTCATTTTCATTCTTTTTCATCTGCACTACCTGCGCATCCAGCAACGCCGCTGAACACCTGCAACGGGAAGAAAATCAATAAATTATACCCGGATTAAAATTAAGTGTCAATAAATAATTGTCAGGTCCTGTTCCGCGCATTCCCGAATAGAGACCGGTATTTATACTGAGGCTCGATTCTCGCGGATTCCCCCTGCCCTTCCGGTTTTATGGCTAATCAATGCTGAACTTCGGCATGACATGATTCCCATCATTATTATATTTATTTTATAAATACATTATATCTAATTTTTAATTGACATTTATACCCCTGATTTCATAAATGAACAAGAACAATTGCACGCGAGGTATTCCATGAAAAATGTTCTATCATCAAGAATCGGCATTATAGGTGCCGGTTTGGTCATTGGCATAATTGCCGTATTACTGCAGGCGGCCGGCAATCCACCCAACATGGGAATCTGCGTCGCCTGCTTCGAGCGGGACATCGCCGGGGCGCTGGGGCTCCACCGGGCCGACGTCGTCCAGTATCTCAGGCCCGAAATCCCGGCGATCGTCCTTGGATCATTCATCATTTCTTTCATCATGAAGGAATACAGACCGCGGGCCGGGTCATCGCCGCTTATACGCTTTTTTCTCGGTATCTTCGCCATGATCGGCGCCCTGGTTTTCCTCGGCTGTCCCTGGCGCGCCCTTCTCCGCCTTGCCGGCGGCGACCTGAATTCGCTGCTGGCTCTCCTTGGACTGACCTGCGGGATCACGGTGGGCGTGCTGTTCATAAATAATGGATACAGCCTTGGCCGCTCATACGGCAACAGGAAAGCGAGCGGGTGGGTCTTCCCGGCCTTCATGCTGGCACTTGTACTGCTTAACATTTTCGAAGTTTCCTTCGCCGAGGGCGGTCCCATTTTCTTCAGCGTTAAAGGACCGGGTTCAATGCACGCGAACGCCTGGATAAGCCTCGCGGCTGGCCTGGCCTTCGGCGTCATCGCCCAGCGGAGCAGGTTCTGCACCATGGGTTCCATCCGCGACATCATTCTCGCCAGGGACTTCCACCTCATGAGCGGCGTCCTTGCCCTCCTGGCGGCCGCCTTCGTCGGGAACCTCATACTCGGCAAGTTCAATCCCGGCTTTACAGGCCAGCCGGTGTCGCACAGCAACCATCTCTGGAATTTTCTCGGCATGACCCTCGCCGGCCTTGCCTTCGCCCTGGCCGGCGGCTGCCCCGGCAGGCAGCTCATCCTTTCAGGTGAAGGCGATTCAGACGCCGGGATATTCGTCGTGGGAATGATCACCGGCGCGGCCCTTGCCCACAACCTGGCCCTCGCGGGCAAACCTGACAGCGTTGTAGAAACCGTTTATACCGTTGGCGGTCCGGGACTATACGGACAGGCTGCCGTTATTACTGGCATCCTATTCTGCCTCATCATCGGTTTCACCATGCGTGAAAAGCTTACGGCGAAATCATGATGAAACAATGCAACCAGCGGATTGAATTATCCGCATATTCAACTTGAAGGAGAAAATCATGTCAGAACATATAATCGACGCAAGAGGTTTATCGTGCCCGCAGCCGGTGGTCCTTGTCCGCAAGGCTATCAGCGAAGGTATCGCTTCATTTGAGGTAATGGTCAGCAGCGATGTCGCCAGGGAAAACGTCCTGAGGACGCTTAAAAACAGCGGCATGAACGCAGATGTGAGCAATGACGGCGATGATATCATCATCAATGCCACTAAATAATATATCAATCTGGAACCAAGGAGAAAATCATGAGCGGTGAATACGTCAATATGTGGAAAGAACTGGGAATCGACCTCGAATCCCATGACCAGCTTCTTTCAGTCCTGGGCCAGGCCTACGGCGACATTTTCATGTCGCAGAACAACAGGCCCGAGGGGATGAAATACTTCGACTTCGTCGTGTCCGAGGTCCACGGCCTCAGGATACGGGAGATCGTCGAGGAAAAAGCGAAAGGCAATCTTATCGTGGGAACCTTCTGCGTCTATGTCCCCGAAGAACTGGTCCTCGCAGTCGGCGGGGTCCAGATCGGCCTCTGCGCCGGCGCCGAGATCGCCTTCGATAAGGTGGAGGAATTTTTGCCGCGCAACACCTGCGCGCTTATCAAGTCCTCCCTTGGCTTCAGGCTCGGACGCCTCTGCCCGTACACCCAGGCGGCTGATTTTGTCGTGGGAGAGACCACCTGTGACGGGAAGAAAAAAGCCTATGAGATATTCAGCGGCATGAAAGACGTTTACGTGATGGAGATCCCCCAGATGAAAAACGGAAACGACCGCGCCCTCTGGAGAAAGGAGATCGAACGCTTCAAGGCCGAGTTGGAGAAGAGGTCCGGCAGGAAGATCACCCCGGAATCATTGAAAAAGGGCATACAGATCGTGAACAAAAAACGGGCTGTCATGCAGCGACTGGCGGCAATCCGCTACAAGTACCCCTTCGTCATTTCAGGAAGAGACGCCCTTCTCATCAACCAGGTCTCTTTTTACGACAATCCCGAGCGGTTCACGGAATCGACTTCCAAGCTCTGCGATGAGCTCGAGGAGCGCGGAAAGAAGAAAATCTCCATCGGCGCCGCCGGGTCCAAGAAGATCCTCGTATCCGGCTGTCCCATGGCAGTCCCCAACTGGAAACTTCCATTCGTCATCGAGACAAGCGGTGCTTCAATCGTTGCGGAGGAATCCTGCGTGGGCGAACGTAATTCCAGGAATGCCGTTGAAGAGACCGGGAACACGGTGGAACAGCTCCTCGACAACATTGTCGATCGTTACATGAAGATAAACTGTGCCTGTTTCACACCCAACAAGGAACGACTCGATGACATCAGCGATATTTTCAAATCCTCGAATGCCGACGGTGTGATCCATTATTCGCTCCAGTTCTGCACCCCTTACCTGGTTGAATCGAAGAAGGTGAAGGACCTCTGTGACGTCAAGAACATGCCCTTCCTTGCCATTGAAACTGATTACTCGTCAGGTGACATGGAGCAGTTGAAAACAAGGGTAGAGGCGTTCATAGAAAAAATATAATTGTTTATAAGAATGTTTACATATCGCATATCCCCCTGCTCCGGCAGGGGAATATGCGATATTGTTTCCATCATAGCTCATAGAGCAACAGGGACTCCCGTTTATGGATTATTCCGTCATACTGTTCCACTCGACAAATCATGCCATATGGACGGCTAAGCTTCTGAAACAATCCGGGCTCTATCATATCATGATCCCGGTACCCCGCCACCTCAGCTCTGATTGCGGATATTGCGTGAGGATAAAGTCGGAAAACGTTTCTACAATAGAAGAGATACTGAAAAAATCAGGCATCGAATATCAACAGATACAGCCGCTTTGAATTTTACACCCCCCTGGATTTCACAAACCGGATCCGGCCATTATCCTCGAACCGCGACCCGTCATGATCATTTTGGAGCACGATAAACCTCCAGAATATCATTCTGCAAGTATCCTGAATGTAATTCACGAACCGCGTCGAGTTGCAGAATCATATTCCCGAAAGATTTCTTCAATAATTATGTTATGATTGCTGATCATGCGGGCAAAAACATACATCGAGGTACTGATTCATGAAAAAAATTCTTTTTATAAATCCGACCATCAACAACACGGTTTTCGGCAAAATGAAAATGCTGGCCCTTCCCCCCATGGGTCTCGGGG
>CAZZHU010000062.1:17378-21829 GCA_964654045.1 uncultured Leptospirales bacterium | reverse complement strand
TGCGCTATGTCCTCCTCAGCATTTTCCCAACTGAAATGAGCACCAAGTACCTGTACCTGATCGGCATGATGGCACGGCTTTTCTCAAACAAGGAAAAGCGGAAATTGATCGACAGTGAGACCAGCCCGGCAAAGCTGTACACGCTGCTGAAAAAAGAAGCGAAATCTTACTATGAATCCATTTCGACCAAGGAGAGACCGGCAACCGAGAAGCCCGAAAACCTTTCCCACGTGCCATCGTCAGACCTCGATCTGCTGATACGTCTTGACAGCCTCTACAAACTCCTTGACGAGGGAGAGAAAAACGAATCGGTCATTAAAAAGATCGAGTCCATGAGGAAGCTCATCGACAACCGCTCCCTGACCTATTACGAAAGGATGAGGAAAAAACGGGACAATCCCTTTTCCATCGTGGAAAAACACAGCTGCTCCGGGTGCCACATGGAAATACCACCGTTCTATATTGAACAGATCAAGGAACGCAAGGGGATATCACTCTGCACCCACTGCGGCAGGTTTTTAATACTGCTGTAACCGTTTATTAATAAAATCTTCCAGCTGCTCGTATAATTCGAAGGGGATGGGGCTCTCCTTCTGATAGTTCCCTATTGTCTCGCCCTTGTCACCGTGGAAATCGCTCCCGCCGGTTATGAGCAGATTGTATTTTACCGCGAGGACGCGGTACTGTTCCGCCATTTCAGGCGTATGCATGGCGGCGTACGCTTCCATACCCTCCACGCCCGCATCGACAAAACCCTTCAGCAGACCTTCGAATTCGATCATGTCACAGCATTCAAGTGACACCGGGTGGGCTATAACGGGGATACCGCCGCTTTCCCTAATCAGGGAAACGGCCTCATTGAATTCTATACGGACTTTCTTGATATATCCCGGCTTGCCTTGCACAAGGTAGTTCCTGAATATATCCTTTATATTTGACGCGTATCCGCGGTTCACCATGACCCGGGCGATATGGGGCCTGCCGATTGCGCCTCCCCCGGCGGCGGTCATTACCTCGTCCCGGGGGATATCGATGCCGTGCTTTTTCAGATCGTCGATGATGCGGTACACCCTGGCAGTGCGGTATTCGGCCAGGCGCTTCACGGTGCTTCGCAGTTTTTCATTACGGTAGTCGAGGTTGAGGCCTATCAGGTGAAAAGAACCGGTGTCGTATTCGATGCTGAACTCCACGCCCGGATACAGGCGGAAGCCGATTGTACTGGCGTAATCCACGGCCTCGGTCAGACCGTCGACGGTGTCATGGTCGGTGACAGCCATGGCGACCAGGCCGCTCCGCACCGCCAGGTCTATGAGCTGCCTCGGTGCGTATATGCCGTCGGACGCAGTGGTATGGGTGTGAAAGTCGATTTTTTTCATGATGATATGTTTTCCTTATTATAATGATTGGTCACTGAAGCGTGAAATCAGGCAAGCACGATTTTCAGGAATGGAACGAAATAATAAAAAATGGCGCCCATCGTTCTATGCCCCGGACCAGGGCGGGGGATTATGAAAGGGAGGGGGTATCACCGCGGATACCCCCTCCCTTTCGATCCCTCCCCCCGCGCCGCCTCAAGGCCGGCGGGGGCTATTGGTTAATATTTTTTGTTATCTTCTTGTTTATCTGATTTTGAAAGTTTGTGTCTCTTGATCGTTTAAAGCGACACCCATAAGAACCCTACTCCTTTCGCTCCGGAAGCCCCCTCCTGGGGCATCCTCGCAACGCCGGGCCTCGTACCCGGCGATGCTGATGCTATGATGTATTCTTTTCATTACACATCAGACCGCCACCACCCGCGGCAAGGACGCCGCGGGACTATCCATTATTTTTTCTCTATAACAATAAGCCCTAAAAACATCCGCCCGCAGGGCGGATACCGATAGGCGATTGTTGTCTGAGCCCTCACAGAACGGAGCGAAGCGGAGTGAATGAGGGCGAGTTAATCGCCAAGGCCGTCGCGCCGTTTGAGCGACCGGGATGGGAGTGCGCGAGAGGGAAGGACGGAGTGTCCTTCCCTCTCGCAATAGTGCAGACCGACTCTCGGTTAAAACCATGCCCTGATCCAGGGCAAATAAAACAGAAGTGCTTGATTAATAACAACATTTACCGGATCATATCCGCACCATAGAGGAGGCGCATCCCTGATGAAGTCAGCTTTAGATAAATTCAAAAAACAATGGTCCCGCATCAGTGTGCTTGACCAGACCATTGCAATCCTGAGCTGGGACATGGAAACCTACATGCCCGAGGACGGCGTCGCGGCCAGGTCCGAACAGGTGGCGCTCCTTTCGGAACTGGCCCACCAGTGGCTCGTTTCGGACGATACCGCCCGACTCATCGAGGACGCGGAACGTGAAACAAAGAATGGAGATTATTTCTCGACCGACGTGAGCATGCTCCGCGTCGCCCGGAGGGCCTATGACCAGAAGGTCAGGATACCGGAACAGCTGGTCTCACGGATGGCCCGCACGACCACAAAAGCAAACTCCATCTGGATCGAGGCCCGGGAGCAGTCTGACTTCGGCAGGTTCGCGCCGATCCTGTCGGAACTGATCGAGCTTAACCGGGAGCAGGCCGACTGCCTGGGTTACATCGGGCACCGGTATGACGCCCTCCTCGACCTGTTTGAGCCCGACCTGAAAACGTCGGCCGTGGAAAAGCTCTTCTCGGAAATGAAGGTGGAACTTATTCCCCTGGTCAGGGAAATCACGGGCAGCGCCGTTGTTCCCGACACCGGTTTTCTGAAACAGAAATTCAGCACTGCCGCCCAGGAGGCCTTCGGCCTTATCGTGCTGAGGGACATGTCCTATGATCTCAGGAGAGGCCGCCAGGACCGTTCCGCCCATCCTTTCACCACGTCCTTCACGCCCTACGACGTGCGCATCACGACGCGCTTCGACGAGAACGACCTTCTCTCAGCCCTTTTCAGCACCATCCATGAATGCGGACACGCGCTCTACGACCAGGGGCTTCCCCTCGATCTATTGAATACGCCCCTCTGCCAGCCCATTTCGCTAGGCGTCCACGAATCGCAGTCGCGGCTGTGGGAAAACATCATCGGCAGGAGCCGCGCCTTCTGGAAACACTACCTCCCGATACTGAAGGCGCATTTCCCCGGTCAGCTGGATGGAATAAGCCTTGAGCAATTTTACCGCGCCGCAAACCAGGCAAAACCGGGGTTCATCCGGGTCGAATCGGACGAACTTACCTATAACCTCCATATCTTCATCAGGTTCGAAATAGAGAAAGAGCTTATCGGCGGATCCCTGGAAACCGGGGACATCCCCGAGCTCTGGAAAGAAAAATACCGCCAGTACCTCGGGATCACGCCTCCCGATGACGCCCATGGTCCTCTTCAAGATATTCACTGGGCCCACGGCGCCTTCGGGTACTTCCCGACCTACACCATCGGCAACCTGCTGTCGGCGCAGCTTTACAACAAGGCGCTGGAGGATTATCCGTCAATCCCGTCCGAAATCGAACAGGGAAATATGCGGACCCTGCTGGCATGGCTCCGGGACAGGGTCCACCGACACGGCTCACGCTACACCTTTGCCGAGCTGGTGAAGGAAATCACCGGGGGAGAAGTCCAGGTCGGTCCGTTCATGAACTATCTATCAAGCAAGTTCAGGGAAATATATAGATGACCTCACCCCCTCAATCCCCCTCTCCTACAAGGAGAGGGGGAAGAAACTATATTGATAGTGAGCCCTCTCCCCGTGTGAGAGGGCGCGCCGGAGGCGGGGTGAGGTCTTCCCTTGTAGGCAATCGGTCGTTAAGAATTACGAAATAATCAAAATATTTTCTTTACTAATTGACATCCATTTTTTTCATGTGAATATAGAGCAGTACGAATAGTATAAAGACGCTGCAGATTTCATCCATGGAGTCATAGGGCATGTTTGTTGGCATTGACATAGGCGGAACTAGAATAAAGGGCATCCTCACGGACCGCGCCGGCAGGGAACTGAGCTTCAAGGAAATTGATACGCAAAAAACGTCTAAAGATATAGATGACAGCGTTATCAGTCTCATCGAGAACCTCGCGACGTCAGCGTCCGTCTCAAAAATCGACATCAAGGCGATTGGTATAGGCTCGCCCGGGCCGATCGACAAGGAAAAGGGTCTGATCATCAAGGCGCCCAATATCCCATCCTTCAACAACCATCCCATCGCCAGGAACATCGAGAACCTGACCGGCGCCAGAGTCTTCCTGGAAAATGACGCCACGGTAGCCCTGATCGGCGCCTGGTGGAAGGAAAACGTCAGCAAGTACCGGAACTGGATCATGATCACCCTGGGCACCGGCATCGGCGGCGGGGTGGTCATTGACAACAAGATATATACCGGCCAGGCGGGAAACGCCATGGAAGTGGGCCACATGACCATCGATTATAACGGCAGGGAGTGCCCCTGCGGCAGCCGCGGCTGCTGGGAACGGTACGCGTCAG
>CAZZHU010000062.1:0-17368 GCA_964654045.1 uncultured Leptospirales bacterium | reverse complement strand
AGGGCCGGCCCTTGT
This sequence comes from uncultured Leptospirales bacterium, assembly GCA_964654045.1. Lineage (GTDB taxonomy): Bacteria > Spirochaetota > UBA4802 > UBA4802 > UBA5550 > RBG-16-49-21. Next base: position 17,353 of record CAZZHU010000062.1, on the reverse strand, counting down.
CGAGCTTGCGCGGCAGTTCCTTAAAAAGGGCAAACAGTCCTCAATCAATCCCCGCATCGAAAAGGAAGAACTCTCGGCATTGATTATTTATGAAGAGGCCGTCAGGAAGGATGAGACGGCCCTCAAAATTCTCGAAGATTACGCGGCCTATGTCGGATTCGGTCTGGCCAGCCTGGTAAACCTCTTCAATCCCGAGGCCATTCTCATCGGCGGCGGGGTGTCCCGGGCCCATAAATTTATACTGCCCGCGGCCAGGCAGGTTGTGAATGACCGGGTGCTGAAGGGGTTCAAGGGCAAATGCGCCCTCATCGCCGTGGAAGATCCGACAAAGGTCCCCTCTTTCGGCGCGGCTAAAATCGCCATCAACGCCATGAACAGTTGAGGTGTCGTAACGACGGGAATGCGGATGAAAAAATAGCTACATTGTTCTTGACTTTTACCGTACCTTGACCCTATTGGTCATAACGCGGTTGAGACCGCCGGGAACGATTACATGGAACAGGAACTGGGGACATTACGCGGCGAAGCCCTCGCGGCGATCAAGGCAGCGGACAGCATCCAATCGATTGAGGAACTGCGCATCAAGTATCTCGGAAGAAAAGGCGCCCTCACCCAGATCCTGCGCTCCCTCGGCAATATACAGCCGGAAGAAAGGGCGGCCATCGGAAAGCTTTCCAACCAGTATAAAAACGAAATCGAGACAGCCCTTGACGCAAGGACGATAGAAGTTTCCAAATCAGGCGCCGAGGAGAAGATCAAAAAGCAGTGGATTGACGTAACCCTCGACAGCGCCACCGCCACCCGGCGCGAGAATCTCGGTCGCCTTCATCCCATTTCGCAGATCCAGTACGAGATAGAAGACATTTTCACCTCCATGGGTTTTGAAATACAGGACGGTCCCGAAGTGGAGACGGATTATTACAACTTCGAGGCCCTGAACATTCCCAAGCACCACCCGGCCAGGGATATGCAGGACACCTTCTGGACCGAGGACGGGAACCTGCTAAGGACCCATACCTCGGCCATCCAGATACGGGCACTTGAAAAGGTGAACCCCCCCTTCAAGATCGTGGGACCCGGCAGGGTCTTCCGGTATGAGAGCACCGACGCCTCCCATGAAAACACCTTCTACCAGGTGGAAGGGATGATGGTGGACCGGGAAATCACCGTTGCGCACCTCATCTACGTCATGAAAAAGCTCCTGAGCGAGATCTTCCACCGTGAGGTCACGGTGCGGCTCCGGCCGGGATACTTTCCCTTTGTCGAGCCCGGCTTCGAGCTGGACATCAACTGCCTCATCTGCGACGGCAGGGGATGCAGCGTGTGCAAGCAGTCGGGATGGGTGGAACTCCTCCCCTGCGGACTGGTGCACCCCAACGTGCTGCGCATGGGAGGCATAGACCCGGAACAGTGGTCCGGTTTCGCCTTCGGACTGGGGCTGAACCGGCTAATCATGATGAAATACGGCATTAACGATATACGGCACTTCCTGAGCGGCGATATCCGCTTCCTGAAGCAGTTTTAACGGAGCTCGCGCATGTGGCTTTCACTGAACATACTGAACCAGATGGTGGACACGAGCGGCATATCCCCGGAGGATTTGGCCCTCCGTATAACCATGTCCAGCGCCGAAATTGATTCCATCGAACATGTCAATACCCATTTCAAGACCATATACGCAGCGAAAATCCTGGACGTAAAGCCCCACCCCAACGCTGACAAGCTCACCCTGGTGGACCTGGACGCCGGTGATAAAAAATACCATGTTGTGTGCGGCGCCCCGAACCATAAAAAGGGCGACATCGTCCCCCTGGCAACGGTGGGAACCGTCTTCGCCGAGGGGACCATCAAGAAAACCAGGATCCGCGGCGAAGAATCGGAAGGGATGCTCTGCTCCGAGCGGGAGCTTGGGCTGAGTGACGACCACTCCGGCATCATGGTCATGCCGCCCGATACGAAGCTCGGCGCGTCATTGAGCGAGCTTTATCCGCACCGGATGGATGTCCGCTTCGAGATCGACAACAAATCCATAACACACCGGCCTGACCTGTGGAGCCATGAAGGGTTCGCCCGCGAGATAGGCGCCCTCTTCAACAGGCCCTTCAAAAGCGTCATAGACTATTCGCTCCTTGACACAATGAAGAACAGGACGGAGCTCTTCGTCAAAACCCTTAACCCGGAGGCTTCGCCGCGGTACAGCGGCCTGGTGGTCGCGGGCATCAAGATAGCGGAATCGCCCGAGTGGCTCAAGGCCGCCGTGGAAGCGATCGGCATGCGTCCCATCAATAATATCGTGGACATCACCAACTACGTCATGGCCGAGATCGGCGAGCCGATGCACGCCTTCGACCGGAAAAAGCTCAACGGTAACACGATTTTGGTAAGACTGGCCGGGGACAAGGAGCCCCTCATGACCCTGGACGGCTCCGTCTTCGAGCTTATGCCGGAAGACATCGTCATTGCCGACGCGAAGGGCCCCATCGCCCTGGCCGGCGTCATGGGAGGCGGCAACAGCGAGATCGAGGACGGCACCACGGAAATCGTGCTGGAGGCCGCAAATTTCAATCCCGTCAATATCCGGAAAACAGCAAACCGCTACGCTCACCGGACGGAAGCTGCAATCCGGTTCGAGAAATCGCTGTCGCCGGAGGTCACGATACCGGCCCTGCTGCGCTGCTACGACCTCATCAAGCGCATTATCCCCGGGGCTGAAGCGGCATCGGAAATAATCGATTCCTATCCCGTTAAGCAGAAAAGCATTACCATAGAAACATCGACCGACTTCATCAGGAAGCGGATCGGGCAGCAGATCGAGGATAAACGCATCATATCGATACTCACTTCCCTCGATTTCAAATTGAAGACAGACGGGGGCAAACTCTCCATCGAGGTGCCCCATTACCGCGCGACGAAGGACATATCGATACCGGAAGATATCGTCGAGGAAGTGGGCAGGATCTACGGATACGACAACATCGCTCCGGCGGCGCCAATGGTTACCTGCACGCCCCCGCGCAAGAACGAGTTCCGCCTCTTCGAGCGCAAAGTTAAAAACATTCTTTCAATCCATCATAACATGATCGAGGTCAGCGGTTACTCCTTCATCGGCGAGGATACGCTGAACAGGCTCAGGATTAATGACGACCTTGAACTCCGCCTGAGAAATCCGCTGTCGAATGAGCAGGACCGCCTTAGGAGGAGCCTCGTCCCCAACACCATGAACAATATCAGCCTCAACAGCAGGTATTTCGACGATTTCTGCATCTATGAGCTCGGCCGGGTATATATCAAGAAAAGCAGAAAGTCCGACGAGCTTGCCGGGGAAAAAACCATGGTCACCGGAGCCGTGTTCAGGAAAAAAACCGACACGCCGATATTCTACGAGGCGAAGCGTATCGTTACCGGCCTCATGTCGAAGCTCCAGGTGGCTGATTATTCCCTGGTCCCGGAAGGGAAAGCCCTTCCCCCCTACGCCCATCCCGGCAGGTCGATGCTTATCATGGCCGGGAAAGAACCGGCAGGCTGCATATTCGAGCTGCACCCGGAGACGGCTGCCGCCTTTGATATAGCAGGCACCGCCGCCATGTTCGACATCGACCTGAACGCCATCTACGACGCCCGCAGAAGCGACGCCATTTTTGTGGAACTGCAGAAATATCCCGAGGTACCCTTCGAGGTGAGTGTTCTCGCCGACCGGCAGGCATACGCCCGGGATCTCTGCACCCTCATAGAAAAAAGCAACAGGGAACTCATCCAGAGCGTCGAGGTGGTATCCATTTACGAAGGCGCACCGATTCCTGAAGGCAAGAAGTCCATCTCCATGAAGGCCATTTTCGCTTCAAGGGACCGGACCCTGACGCCGGAAGAAATAGAGAAACTGCAGAAAAATACCATCGGGATCCTCAATAAAAAAGGCTACCAGCTCAGGTAGCCCCCGTCACTTCCCTGGCCTTGCCATTATGCCCGGGTCAAAGAATGAAATTTTGTTTCGTCCCGATTTCTTCGAGTGATAGAGCGCGAGATCAGCCATCTCAATGAGATCGCTGGGATCATTGGCCTCGAGTTCCGGTATCGTCGCCAGGCCGCCCGAAATGCTGAAGCGTATTGTCACGTCATCGTATTCCAGCCTCAGGCTCTCAACGATCGAACGAATGCGTTCCGCGAAGATCATGGCTTCCGCGCGGCCGGTTTCCGGGAGTATCACCGTGTACTCCTCGCCGCCGTACCTGCAGGGGATATCGATGTTGCGGCAGTTGTTGAGCAGCACGGTCGCCACTTCCTTGATGGCCCGGTCGCCGGCCTGGTGACCGTAGGTGTCATTGATTCCCTTGAAATTGTCGATATCGAAGATCACGACCGAAAGGTTATGGTTTTTCCTGCTGGTCCGGTTCCATTCCTCCTGGAGCCGTTCACGAAAATATTTGCCTATATACAGCTTCGTCATGCCGTCGCGGATCGCCTTGTTGTACAGGTCCGCGTTGTTTATGGCTATGGCGGACTGTGTCGATACGAACTGCAGCACCTGGATATCAAAAACGGAAAAACCGCCGTCAATCTTGTTGATGGCCTCGATGACGCCGATTATCTCGCCATTGACCGTAAGCGGTACGGCGATGATCGAACGCGTCGTCGTTTTGACCATCTTGTCGGCCCTGTCGGAAAACCTGGGGTCATTCTGCGCGTCATTGATGAGGATAGGTATGCCGTTCTGCCACACCGTTCCCGCGATGCCCTCTCCCATCCTGAGGCTCGCGTTCTTCAGTATGTCTCCCTCCTCGTCCTTGCTCAGCACGGCGAAATTGAGCTGCTTCATACCCCGGTCAACCAGGAGAATACTGCTTGATTCGCAGTTGAGAAGGATCTTCGTCTGGTTGAGGATCCGTTTGAGCACCTCTTCCTTTTCCAGGGAATTGGCGATATAGGTATTGATCTCTATGAGCGTCTGGAGCTGCTTGTTCTTTTGTTCCAGCACCGACACCTGTTCACGGATGTCTTTCAGATCTTCCGATTTTTTGCGGTGAAACATTACTCTCCCCGATAGGTCATATGGTATTCCAGCTCCCGCCCGCGGTCAGATGGGTGTATGCCGTCCGTGTCATTGCCCGGATCCCCCGTATTTCAATTCAATATACGATTTTGTTTCGAACCGGTTCAATCCCAGTTCCCCGGCAATACGGAAAAGCTCCCTCTCGACGCGCTCCCGTTCGGTGCCCTTCATTTCCAGTTCAACAAAATTACCAAGTCCCTCGACCCTGTCAATGCATATCTCGATATCGCCGAGAAGATATATTTCCCGCTCCTTTTCGACGACGCCCGATGGAATGAATCCAAGGAGCTTCAGGATAGTAAGGGCGGTCTCGAAGTCCCCCACCGGAACCTCCTCTTCGCGTCGTGTCTTTGACACGGTCCCCAGCTTGGGTCCCTTGTACGTGAGGATGACCGTGTCCTGCACCTGCCGCAGGCGCAGGGCCTCGTCGGTTTTCCTGAAATCCCTTGCCGGATGATTCAGGTAGAGGTCCTTCTCGTGGATCGTTTTTCCATGCCGCGCCCCCAGGATGCGCGCCTTTTCTATTACCGCCTCATGGTCGTCGCAGTATGACTTGATTTCTATTTCCAGGATATCCATTCTATCTCCGGTGAAGCGGGCCCCCGATCGAGAGCCCGTCGGTCCCGAGGGTCTGTCTCGTCTTCCCATTGATCTTTATCGTGACACTCTTTATGTTCGGGAACTGGGTAGCCGTGTACACGATCTGGTCAATGCGGTTTATCAGGATGCTGCCGCTGGCGCCCTGCTCTATTGCGCCGTTGAAATCTATTTCCGCCGACCTGTTTTTTATCCTGATGCCGTTCACCCTGAGTCCTGTCGGTACCGCGGTGAGATGGCCCTTTTTTTTCTCGGTCTGCGTCGGCCCCTTTATCAGCTCCTTCATCGAATGTTCAAGAAGGGATCCCCGGGGAACGTTCCGCACAACAGGTGAAAGATACATTTTCTCTGATTTCTCGTTCAACCTGACGAAATAGACCTTTACCTCCTCGGAATCAGGCTTATCAGCCGCCTGTTTTTTTTCCGTGGGGCCGGTTTTATCGGCTTTTTCAATCTTCTCTTTGTTATCCTGCCTCTCCGCTTTTTTCTTCTTTTCCTCCCGCAAATCCCGGTCATCCTTTTTATCCATGGAGTCGCTCACGGTGTGAACAGGTTTTTTTTTAGGCGCGCCGCGATCGGCATCATCGCGTACAGTATACCTGTTTACCATGAGGGCTATCGCCGTCACCAGTCCCATGATGATCAGAACATACAGCGGGTTTTTCCCCTTCCCGGTTTTCCGGGGAGCGGCGGCGTTTGATGATGACATTGCAGCCTTGGGCCTGGTTTTGGGAACCGTTTTTTTCCTTGATGTCTTTTTAGCCGTTTTTTTTGCCACCCTGTTACTCCTCGCCCGGCGGCATCAGTACGGTCAGCGGGATGATAGTGACCGGCTTCCGCCGCTTGATTTCATCGTGCCCGGTTACAAATAATATTATCATTACTAATATTGCAATTACTTATCAATGTACCGGTCGCATTACTCGATTATTTAATATATTTTCCATGTTTAGAAACAAGTCTATTGACAAAATAATATTTTCTTGAAATATATAACAATCTTTACTACCTTTTATATATTCGGATCTCCGGTCATGCAGAAAATGATCAGTCGTGTAACCGTCGGCTCCCGATAATTTAATTATTAATAGGTGAGCATGCCAGGAGGTCAGGAAATATTTCAATACTATTTTTCTGTAAATTCACAGTTTACGGATTGCTATCGATTCTTTTCAAATTCAGAGTTTCCTATGGCCGTTATGTTACATATCATACTATATTGCATCACCATGATAGCGCTAATCCCGGCCGCCTGCCGAAGTGAAGGAGATCAATCCATGGAAAAACTTCGTGAACTCATGGTAAAAAACCAGATTGAGGCCCGGGGCGTCAGCGACGAACGGGTGCTCAATGCCATGAGAAAAGTGGAACGCCACAGGTTTGTTCCCGGACAGCATATAACAAGCGCGTACGAAGACCATCCGCTACCCATCGGGCATGGCCAGACCATATCGCAGCCGTATATCGTCGCCCTCATGACTGAACTGTGCGAGCTGAACGGCAATGAGAAAGTCCTGGAAATCGGAACAGGCTCCGGGTACCAGGCCGCCGTTCTTTCCCTTCTCGCAAAAGAAGTATTCAGTATTGAAATCGTATCGCCTCTCGGCCAGAGCGCCCGCCAGAAGCTCGCAGAACTGGGCTGCCATAATGTCCAGATCCGGATAGGAGACGGCTACCTTGGCTGGCCCGAGGAATCACCCTTCGACGTGATCATTCTCACCGCCTCACCCCCGAAAATACCGCAAAGCCTGATCGAACAAATGGCGGAAGGAGGCATCCTGGTTGCCCCGGAAGGCGATTATTCACAGGAACTTGTAAAAATCACCAGGAAAAACGGCAAAATAACCAGGCGGACGGTCACCTACGTGCGTTTCGTGCCGATGATACATGGTTCTTGACATTATCAGGGGTTCGTCATAAATTAGAATTATCATTATGAAAGCATTGAAAATTCCAATTTTTTTCCATGAAAGTGCCCGCACGATAACGTACTTATTTGATTATTGAGGTTCCCTTAAAAGAATTGACAAAATTTGTTCATCTATTTCAATTATTAATTATCATTGAGCAGTCACGATGACCACTGGTGCCCGGCACCCCGTAAATGAAAGTATGGCAAAAGAAAACATTCAGGACAAGCGATTTCCCTTCCTTCATTCGCATATAGCGCGCGAACCTCATATCTATGAGGTCCTGAACGAAATCATGATGTTTCAGACTAACGTGCTCAATACCGGCATCGGGCATCTTGCGACCATTGAAGATCTCAAAACGTCCCGTAACATCAAGATCCCTTTCACCATAGCCCGGAATAAAATAGTGACGAATCTTATCGACATACTCCTTAAAAATTACGTCGACGAGATGCGCACGGTTATAACCTTCTCCTTTACGGTCGACCCCGATTCCAAAAAACTTACTATCAATGAAAACCGTGAATTAACCGTGCTCATCAGCAACGATGATTTCAATGCCATCCAGGCCGAACGCAACCAGGTATCATGCGACAACTTTCTGAGCCTTATCAGCCAGTTCCGCCTCTTCAACCTGACCAAACTGCTGAAAAAAACCAGGGAACGCGCACTCCTGTCCCAGGTAATCAAGCTGGAACTCGGGAAAAGCGTTTTCACCTACAAGAATTTTTCGATGAACAGGCAGAATGCCGAGATCGCCGAAGATTACTGTTTTCACCATGACAACTATGACGCAGTGAGGAAAACGCTGACGCTCGAGAAGATCAACAGGGTCATCATAAACCATTCGGCGCCTATATTGCGGAGGCTTAAAAATTTCGGGATTCTCAACACCGAATTCAGCGATTACAAGGACACCAAGCTTGATTACCTGCTGAACATTCTACTCCAGGACCTTTACCTGTCGCTCTCGGACAACGAGCTCACTGAAGTGAAAAACTTCAATTCCCTACGGACCTGCATCCTCAAGGTTGAATCGCTGATAGATCCGATAATAACAGCCGGTAATGACATTGTTGACTACATACGTGACAACCGCATCTGTTCGGCTGCGGCGGTATCGTCCGTTTTCAACGAACTGTCTGAAGAAAGGCTCCTGTCATGGGTCGACGACAATGGACCCCGGCATAGAATCCTGTCATACAGGGACGCAGATAATATCTACTATATCATAGACGGCAACTATCTCCTCCCGCGGCTTACCGAGCTTCATGATCTCATAATGATGAACCAGGACGAGCTTATGGAACTGAGCCACTCGGAGAGGGAAAAAGTATTCGATGAGATCAATCTCCTGTGCAATGCGGGCAGGAACCTGCTCTCTTCTGAAGAAATTTCTAAAAGCATCCTTGGAAAAGATGAAAACATAAAAAAAATGCACCGGATCATTGAGGAATACGATAGTTATCAGAACAGCCTTTCCCGGGAATCCGTCATGGACCGGGAGGAGCGTGCCGCGCGCAAGCGCCGGTCCCTGATAGAGACAATATCGGATTTTTTCAGGTCCCTCTTCGCGCCTAAAAAAGAAGAATCCTCCGCCGGAACATCCGAGCGTGAGCACGAATACGAGGCCGAGTCGTATCGGCCCCTGGCAACCGGCGAAGCAAAGAGCATAATTTTTAAAATTAAAAACAGCAACGCCAGGATAATCGCCCTGTCCAACTATATTGACCTTCTGCCCGCCAATGAATCCGATATCGAAATCATCATCAATGACGTCAGGAAACTCAACCTCAAGATAGTCATTCCAATTTATAATTCCAGGAAAGTCCTTTACCCCAACCGCAGCCAGCAGTACCTCATTCCCGACATGGAATATATCATGGTGAGTCCTGACGTAATCCAGACTCCCGAAACAATACGCGAATTCACCGATTCCCTCGCGGGGGAAAAAATAAAAGATGAAAAATTATCCAGCCAGGCCATATTCACCATCGAGAAATACCTGATGTCCCTGCTGACCCAGAAAAAGGCCCAGATGATTAAGAAGACAAAGTCAAAGAAGTAGCGTCATAAATAAAAAAAGCTCCTCTGCGAGGAGCTTTTTTCTTAATACGTGGTTATAGTAATACGATCAGCTGTTACAGATAGAAGCGCGCATTATTCTGTAACTCCGCCCGAACACCCTGCGGAACAGGCCCCGGCAGCCGGGCAGGATGATGTTTCGGAACCGCCGCTGTCCTTTCCGGATTTCAGCTTCCCATCGCTGTTCTTTTTATAATCATTGACGTAGAAACCGGATCCCTTGAAAATAATGCCCGCGGTCCCGAACAGCTTGCGAACCTTGCCGTTGCACTTCTCGCATGACGTTATGGGGGCATCATTCATAGACTGGAACACCTCGAACCTGTTTTTACATTCCAGGCATTCATATTCATACGTCGGCATAATCATCACTCCTGTCATTCCTATCGGTTCACGTCAGGAATCCCCGATTTTGTGGCATTAGAATTTATGGCACGGTTATGTCAATAATTTTTTGGATATAAAAACCGGCACAGCCCCTGCCTGAAAAAACCATTAATGGAGTTTTTCAGGCAGGGGCCAGAGATACATTAAAAAAGTCCTTGAAATCCAACAATCCTTTTTTATCCTTACAAATCTCCGCTGTCGAATGATCGGCCATGCTGTGCGGGAGCGGCCCGTTTTACCGGCCGGATCATGATCATCGGCGCGGGAGAGCATACGGTATATATATATACATCTTCCATGGCAAAACATCAAATAACAATCCCGGTATTTATCCCCCACCTTGGCTGCGCCCACCGGTGTATTTTCTGCGACCAGTGGAGCACGACCCCGGCCGTGTCAGTACCGGACCCCGGGTCAATAGACGAGATCATTCGAAAGTACAAGCCCGGCGTGAAAAAGAGCGTGGACCGCATCGAACTGGCCTTTTTCGGTGGAAGCTTTACCGGAATCAGGAAAGATATCCAGGAGTCTTTCCTGCGCTGCGCTCTCCGGCATCTCGAGGCGAACGACATTCACGGCATACGTCTTTCAACAAGGCCTGATTATATATCCGGAGAATCCCTCGCCCTTCTCGGCAGGTACCGGGTGTCAACCATTGAGCTGGGGGTCCAATCTTTTGACGACGCGGTCTTATCTGCGTCAAACAGGGGACATACCGCAACCGACGTATTCTCCGCGGTCGATCTCATAAAAAAATACGGCTTCGAATTCATCATACAGCTCATGCCGGGACTCCCGGCCGAAACAAGGGAATCCGCCCTGCGTTCAGCCAGCCTGGCAGCCGGACTGGAACCTTCGGCAGTGAGGATATATCCTGCCGTGGTGCTGAAGGGCACTCCCCTGGAACGCCTGTTTCTTGCAGGTGATTACACCCCCCTGTCAATCGAGGAAGCCGTGGACCTGTGCAAGGACCTGTACCGCCTGTTCTTATCGCAGGGGATCCCGGTCATCCGCATGGGTCTCCACTCCCTTTCCCCGGAGCAGGTCCGCAACGTTATCGCGGGGCCTTATCATCCCTCCTTCGGTTTCCTGGTTAAATCGCGCTTCAGGAGGGAAGTCATGTCCGCCCGTGTCGAGCGGTACCTGCATGACAACGCCGGCATACAGGCCGGCAACATTCGCATGATCCTTCCCGATAAAAACACGGAAGAATTCGTCGGGAGCGGGAAGGAGAACATTCACTTTTTGAAAGAACATTTCAATCTGAAGGGGATTCATTATTCCGTGGGTCCCGTATCGGATATAGAGATAATCTTATAGCGCCGCAGATCCGGGCGCGGAAGCGGAGGCATGGATGTTGATACGAATGATACGGGCCGCCATGGTCCCCGGCGTTTTGCTGCTTTGCGTCAGCATTGCCGCTGTAAGCGTGACCGCGGCTCCCAAAAAGACTACGGCGGTGAAAAGAAAAGCGCAGCCGAAGGCGGACTCTGTCCCCAGAGACCGCGTACTGAGGGAATTCAACGCGGTCTACCAGGACCCTCCCGCCAGCAGGAAGATTAAAGTTATCCATACCGGCAAAATCAGGCAGTATACCGAAACCAGGGGGGAGCTGGAGGTCCCCGCCCAGGCGCACCGGGTCGCGCTCACCGTGAAACTGACCGATTGCGGCATAACGATGCGCGACATCTGGGAGGTCTATTTTTACAAGCTGGAGACAGAATGGATTTTCCTCGACATCATGCAGGTCGCCTCAAGACAGGTCACAAAGACTAAAAAAAAGCATCCCCCTCTTGATGACGCCGTTGCAAAAAAAATAATAGCCCGGGCCCTCGCGGAAAATAACACGGGGCTGCAGGTTCAGGAAATCACTATCCTGGGCAAAAAAAGCTCCTGGCGGCTATGCGTCCCGGAATACCGTATAACAACGAAGATTGCCGCCACCATTAAAAAAGATATCTACAACACGACGACCGCTTATGAATGCCTGATGGTCTCCACCGTCGCTCATGAGAACGGCAAATGGGAACACAGGAAAAGCGGCTGCGTGTACAGGGGCAGGGAAATCGCGGAATGCCACATCGGGACCATGTGCAGGGAACTGTCAACCGGGAGTACCATCCCCGCCCTTCCGGACACCGATGCATTCCGGCTGCTCAGGGAAGCCTTTGAAAATGAGTACGGTTTGAAGAAAAATAACATTGCCCTTGAAAAGTTTGATATCATTAAAAAACATCCACCGGAAAACTTCGGCAAAAAGGCGCCCTTCACCATCAAGGCGCTTTTCGTGATAGATGAAAACAGAAAATTACCCGGCAGCGCTGACGCTCCCCGGAGCACGGAAAAGGTCAGGGCTGTTTACGAATGTGTTGTACGCGCCCATCTCAGCTATTCCCTGTCTGAAAACAAATGGGAGGGGATTATTGATTCATGCTGCCCTGCCGACCAGGAACCCTGCGGCACCTCGTGCTCCACTCCTGAAAAAGGATGCAAACGGCTTGGAGAAAAATGATAAGCAAAGCCGTCCTGCCGGTCCCGTTCCGGCCGCCGTCACAACAGGATATACTGCGCCATGAATAATGACCGGCTTACGCGATGTATCTGTGAATCCCTGAACCTGCGGGCGTATACCGTGACATCGATGGATGTCGTCAGGGAAATCACATCCCTTCATAATACCACGCCTAATGCCACGGCAGCACTGGGCAGGACCATCACCGCCGCGGCCCTCCTGAGCGCCATGCTCAAGCCTGACTCGGACCAGAGCCTGCTGCTTAAAATCGAAGGGTCCGGCCCCATCAGGGAAATCCACGCCCAGGCTGACGCCCGGGGCAACATCCGCGGCTATGTGGCAAACCCCCAGCCGGATATTGACGGCGCCATAGGAACCCTCAGCTTTTCCAGAACGATCGGCGCCGGTTTTCTCACCGTGCGCAGAGATATCGGCATGAAAGAACCGTACACCAGCGTCATCCCGCTCCATACCGGAGAGGTGGCCGGCGATCTCGCCTATTATCTTACGGTTTCCGAGCAGATCCCTTCGGCGGTCATAATCGCCCTGACCCTTGACAGGGACGGGGCCATAGCTTCATCCGGGGGAATCCTTATCCAGACCTTCCCCGGCACTTCCGAGGATGCCATAAGCAGGGTCGAAAAAAATATTTCTTCCATGAAAATATCCCTGGGAGAGAGCCTCAGGGAAGGTTCCGATATCCAGGGCTTCCTCGGCGTGCTGTTCGGCAACGAGACGGTAACGGTCCTGGATTCCCGCCCGATACGCGCGTCATGCCGGTGCGACAGAAGATTGATCCGGAACATGCTCGGGAGCCTGCACCGGGACGACCTGCAGGAGATGATAGACAAGGATGGCGGGGCCGAAATCACCTGCACTTTCTGCGCCAGAAAATATCATTTCGATAAAAAAGAGCTGACCCGTATTGTGGATGCAAAAGACCAGCCCCCCTCACCCGGAGGATCGGGCGGAACCAAGCCTGATCTTCATTAGCGGTTAAAATGTGCCCGGCAGCAGCCGCCACGCCGGACCGAGTTTTTCAATGGCGAGGATGTTTTTGCTGATTCCGAGAGACCTCTCCGAAAGGCCCATGCTCAGACCGAGAAGCTGGGTATAGAGTATTGCCGGGACCATTGCTTCACGCATCTCTTCAGGGGTTTCCCGGCTCTGCACGGCATCGAACTGTATCTGGCAATAGGTGCATGCGGTGCAGATGCAGTCGGCCCCGGCTTCAGCGGCATCGGAGGTTTTGGTGCGCATGAGTGCCAGGGACAGGGCGTTATTTTTGCCCAGCAGGGGGTTGCCGCAGCAATCAAGGCGGCGCGGCCAGTCAACCGGTTTTGCCCCGGTCGCGGAAATGAGATCCTCGAAAATTGACGGGGCCAGGGGATCGTCGAAATGGACCACGTTGCTGGGCCGCAGCGCGTGGCAGCCGTAATGCGCGGCGACGTTGAGGCCCCCCAGGGGCTTGACGATGCTCGCGTAAACTGCCGGAAGGCCGATATCGTCGCAGAGCACGGTCAGCAGGTGGTGCACCTTGATAGACCCTTTCCAGGACAGCCCTTCACTGGCAAGCGCCGCGTTGATGTCCCTGCGGAGATTTTCATTTTCATGCAGATAATGCTCGGCATGCTTGAGGCTTCCGTAGCAGCATTTGCAGGGAGTCAGGATATCGAGTTTTTTCTTCTCGGCAAGGGCCAGGTTGCGCGCCGCCGAGAACACGAAGGATTCAAAATAGAGGTCCCGGTTGGGATACCCGCAGCAGTTGAAGTCCAAATCCACAAGGCGGACCCCGAAAGTTTTCAGCACGGCCCTGGTCGAGGTCTCGTACTGCCCGAGATAATACGGTATCTTGCAGCCTTTAAAAAATGCGAATTTCATATATTCCGTTTCCTGGCACTCCGATCTTCTGTTGCCTATATTGCGGCTCAGGAGGCATCCCTGTTGCCGTCACTATCGGATGATCGGTCAATATTTTTAAAATGCTCGTAGGCCTTGTTTTTCAGCTCGTAAATAATATCCGTGACCAGTATGCCCTGCGGGCAGTTTTCCTGGCACTGGTAGCAGGTCGTGCAGTCCCAGACCATCCGCGATCCCATCGCAAGATCATTGAGTCCCAGCCGGAGGAGGTTCATGATCTTCTGGGGAGTAATATCGACCGCATCGTTCCTGTCGGTCTGTGCCGCGACGACCGGGCACACGCTGGTGCAGGTCTGGCACTGTATGCAGGGCGCGAACACGTCGGAATCGGCGGTGAGGTTATAATAGCGGCCCTTGACAGTGTCGACGTCCCTGGCCCGCAGCGCGTCTTTCACCCTGATGCGGTCAGACCATTCCGTGGCGTTGAATTTCTTCACCCACACATGGGGAAGCGGGTACCCCTTTTCAGCTAATAATTCCTTTGAGGCAAACCACTGGTCCTGCAGGTTGATTCCCGCGGGGCACACTTCCGTACACTTGAAACACGACGTGCAGATGAAAGCACCTTCCGAAATCATTCGCAGCTCGCCGGCCTCCACCGGTTTATCGCTGCACAGGGAACCAACGGTACGGATCTTGCGAGACGGCAGTATTTCTTCGTTCCCGGTCATCTGAAACACGGGAGCCACTGAGCAGTACCGGCTGCAGGTACCGCAGCCGGTACAGGCATCAAGCTCCATGGCCCTCCGGGGCATGGCACCGGCCTGGTTGACTTTCTTTTTATCGGACATCCCGTTCACGATCATGGTGAGGGGGTCCGTTATTATGTGGAAGAACTTGCTGAATGGAAGATAGGCAAGGCCGGCGAAACAGGCCAGGACATGGATATAGTAGAAAATAACATCGGCCTTCACCCTGTCCATCGGTACCGCGACGGGCCGCATCGCCCGGGCTACGGGATAGGAGATAAAAGCCGTCCGCGTCGGCGCGTGGCAGGAAGCGCAGCTTTCCCCGTTGAGCTGACGTCCCTTTTCGATACGTTCAGGCGTGATCGGAACCCTGAAGTCCGCGAATACAGTCCCGTATTCGCTGGACCAGAACGCCCTGATCGCGTCTTCGTCGGCCGGACCGCTGGCCGACGAGAAATCCTTCATCATCCTGTTGAACACGCTCTCCGAAACGATCTTCGAGCTTTCCACCAGGTACCCGCTGATCATGATGACCGCCAGGATGATGATCGCATACCGGTCGGCGTACCTGGTTATCAGCATCGGCCCACTCCGCCGCACCCGCCGGATTATCGCGATTGCCACGCCGGCGATCACCATGGCGCCGAAAAGATTCCGCAGCATCTGGAACGGATCGAGGGTGGAAAAATACTCCGGGAAAAACCTTTTTGTCACCAGTTCGTCCAGCGCGTGCG
The DNA here is from genome assembly GCA_964654045.1 of uncultured Leptospirales bacterium. GTDB lineage: Bacteria > Spirochaetota > UBA4802 > UBA4802 > UBA5550 > RBG-16-49-21. The sequence continues at coordinate 1,469 of CAZZHU010000062.1, read as the reverse complement.
CAAGCAGCAGCAGCATGAAACCGAGGAATATGCAGATGTGCATGACCCAGCGTACCGGGCTGGTCTTGAGTATCCTGGCCTGGAGCAGTATGTCCAGGAACAGGACCTTGAAAAAGAGAAAGAACCTGATGCTTAATACCGTGACGACAAAACCCTTTGCAGCGGCAACCGCCCTTTTCCACGACGGGATTATCCCGGCCCGTGGCCCGATATCGGCGGCAAACCACCGCACGATCCGGAAAATAATTCCGAAGGCGCAGATGCCCAGTGCTATATAGAGGCACGCGAAAAGGAACGTAGATTCAAGCAGGGGTTTAATCATTACGCGCTTTCCCTAGTTGATGTATTCATAAAATTGCTTATGAAGGAGTTGACCGCGGCGGAGGCGGTGGCGATAGCAAGCCCGGAGCCGCACTTCATTCTCATCCAGTCCTGGTGCGCAAGGATCGTTCCAGCGGCAAAAAGATTTTCATAGATGGGTTTCCCGGCACCGTCGACGGGCCGGAAACAATCATCGACCTCCACGCCGGCGCTGTTAATGGGATGCCCCGCCGGATTGAGGAACTGCTCATGGTGCCATGACGTTCTGCTCTCAGGCTGATGGAGGGGCAGATTGAACAGGGGCTCGAAAATGCCCGTCCGGTCGGAAAGGAGCCCCTTCCCCATGAACCTCCCGGTGGCCAGGATAACCGATTTCGCCCGGATTAGCTGCGACTGGTCGTTGCCGCCGATATTCAGGAGAAAAAGCCCGCTCTCCGAGCGGTTGACCGATTCCACCCTTTTATCGATCAGCCGGAGAAGGCCCTTCTGCGGCAATTCAGAGTCAAAGATCTCCTTGAGCCTGAAACCGGGTACTGAAGCCGGCATCATGGGTATTTCAAAGACCGGAACCCCGAGCAGCTTTTTCAGGTGTTCGAGGATGACCGGTGTTCTTTTTATGCCGAGGACGGCCGGGAGCCCCACGAACCGGGCGTCACCGATCTCCGGCTTGATGAGCCCGGCAAGGGCTTCGCGCGTATCGGATAGCTCAAGGGACCGGGCAAGGTGGACCGCGTAGACCTCATCGCGCCCGACAGTACCGGGAAAGGTTACGCGCAGCGGCCGGATCTCCGGCCACTCCCCCTTGAGGGTTGTGGCGATCTGGCGCGCGCTGAATTCCTTCAGTCCCCTGAAATCAACAACAAGGCAGGGGGCCTTTGTTTCATAGGCCTCAACGCCGTGCCACATGGAATCCGGCACGCAGTAGGTGTACTTTATGGTGCCCATGGAGGTTATGACCTTGAGATTGCGGTTCTGGTCGAAATGCAGCTTCATACCGGAGGCGCCAAGAAAGGATATCATTTCATCGAAGGAGACCTGGATATCCTCATTGCTGATTCGGCCGTAGGGATGGCGCGAGCCGTCCCCGCGCAGGGCATTCAGGGCCTCCCACGGATTTTCCCACAGTTTTTTTTCTCCAATCGGATATA
>CAZZHU010000061.1:7074-21856 GCA_964654045.1 uncultured Leptospirales bacterium | reverse complement strand
CATATTTTGCGAGATATTCAGATTTAGCAAGTTTACTGCTTGAAAAAAAATGACGTGCCTTCACATAGTGATACGTGCATTGCAGCAGCAGAAACCGCAATGCGTTTTCGCCTCAATCATTGACAACTACTTGTGACGAGTTATTTCTGGAGGACCTGTATGAAAAAGATCGTGGGCATAGTGCTATTTCTGGCGGTTCTGTCATTTACCCTGCCGGCGCTATCGCAGGAAAAAGCTGACAAAGCGAAACCCGACAGGGATGCGCAGCAGACCGCGGAAGCAGATAAGAAGACCGGAGCCGGTGAAAAAGATCCCAGTAAACTATACGTCGATCTTTCCATACTCATGTACATGGAATGGGCGTATTATACCGGCTTCAAGTATACCGGCAGTACCGGCTGGGGCAAGGTGGCGCGATGGGGTATTCTTGATGACGCGTTATTGAATGGCACTGGAGGCCTGATAGGCGTTGAACCTTCCAATTATTCCAGGAGAAACAGCAACACATTTCAATTGAACCGGTGCTATATCACGATCAAGAAGCAGCTGGGGGATCTGTTCAGCGCGAAGGTCACGACGGATATTGATACAGCCACGCCCGATATAATTATACTGAAATATGGTTTTATCCAGCTGTACAAGGATTTTGCCACCCCGGTGGGTCCCGTAATCCTGAAGGCCCAGGTCGGGAAAATAGGCACGCCGGTTATCGGGATAACGGACAACCTGAGCGATCTCCGGTGGCTCGGGCCCAACTATCTCAATAATTCGAAGCTGGTTCTAAACGGAAAATCCTTTGATGATTCCGCCGACCTGGGAGGCATGGTGTCCCTGAACCTGTTCAAGATGATCACGCTGGAATACTCACTGACAAACGGCGAGGGGGTCAAGTCAGACCATAACGAGACCTATGCCGGCAAGGCCCATACCGTGATGGTGTCTGTCAACCCGGTCGATTACATCAAGGAGCTCCACGTCAATTTCTACGGAAAATGGGAAGATACCAACAGGAGCAAGGTTACCAGTACGGGTACAACCTCCGTCGTGTACCGCGGGATTGAAAGAAGGAGTTACTACGGCGTGGGTGCCGCATGGAGCAGCGATCTTATTAAGCTTGGCGGGAACTTTTTCATGCCAGAAATGCAGGTATCCCGGGCGTACGGGTACGATTCCACTCTCCCGGCCTTGTATACCTTCACGTCACGGCACAAACTCAAGTATTATCTTGTTGATGCATGGTTTAACCTCAACCTCGGCGCGATCACGCCGGCCGGCGTGCTCCTCGTGGGGCGGGCCGCATGGGGCAGGGAACTGCCGTCCTCCGCCGGAAACATCGGGCAGACCCGCGAGACGCTGGTGCTGGGCGGCGGCGCCGGGTACCAGTTCAGCCAGTATTTCCGCATGGTTCTCTACTATGAAACGGTTCGTTACCAGATGGACGCGTACCTGCATGATTTTACCAAGAAGAACCCTACTCCCAACAACAATGTTTCTATTAAACTGGAAGTGAAATTTTAAATTTTGATGTATTCCTCCCCCTCTGCCACCGCGCAAGGGGAGGGGGATAAGGCCGTTGAAAACAGACAGTGATGATTAAGATCCCTGAGGGTGCATATGAGGAACAAGAAAATTGAAGAAATCATAAAATCCAAAATCAGGACCATCCCCGACTTTCCCAAAGAGGGGATCATGTTCAGGGATATTACGACGCTACTTCACGATAAAGAAGGCTACCGCATGTGCATTGACGCCTTCATCAGGCGTTACGCCCGGAAGGATATTGACTGTATTGCAGGGATCGAAGCGCGCGGCTTTCTCATCGGGGGCGCCATAGCCTACGAGCTCAGGAAAGGCCTGGTTCCCATACGCAAAAAAGGGAAGCTCCCTTCGAAGAAGGTATCCTACGAATACGAGCTGGAATACGGCACTGATACGCTCGAGGTCCATGTGGACGCGGTCAAGAAGGGCGACAAGGTGCTTATTATCGATGACCTCCTGGCCACGGGCGGGACCTCGCTCGCGTGCGCCAAGCTGGTGGAAAAGCTCGGGGGGGAAGTGGTTGAGCTCGCCTTCATTGTTGACCTGCCGGATGTGGGCGGGCGCAGGAAAATCGAGGAAGCCGGTTATAATATTTTTACGCTGGTCGAATTCGAAGGGGATTGACGGTTCCATTCATACAGCGCCACTGAAACGGCAACCGGCGCGTTCAGGGATTCCACGCCGCTGTTCAGCCTGATCGATATGGAACGGTGCCTGAACTCCTCCGGCAGGCCGGGGCCCTCGATCCCGGGCAGGAGGAGAAAGCGCTCGGGGAAGCGGAACGAATCGAGCGGTTCGCCCCTGGCGTCCAGCGCGACCACGGCCTGCGCGGCGTCCCCCAGAAGCGCGGGCAATTCCCGTATGGAAGGCCCCTTTTCCATGACTGCGCTGAACACGGTCCCGGCCGAAGCCCTGATCGATTTCGGATGGTAGGGATTTGCCGCTTCCTTCAGCATGATGATTTTCCCCACGTTGAATCCCGCGGCCGAGCGTATGACCGATCCGACGTTGGCCGGGTCCTGGAACGGTACGAGGAGCGTGCACCCCCGGACGATGTCCATCTTCCATTCCCGCATTTCCGGTATCCGCGCGACCAGGAGCGGCCCGCCGGTGTTGAAGATATCCAGATCGTTGAAGAGGGACTTTTTAAGGACGAGGAGTGTTCCCTCCTTTTCATGCCTGACGATCAGTTTGTTAATGGCGTCGTTGTCCTCGGCATATCCGTCATGGAGAATAAGCTCACCTGTCATAATGGAGCTGTTGTCAATCAGCTCTGTGATTATCTTTTTACCTGATACCAGGGCGGTTCCCGTTTTCCTGATGGACCCGCCGTCGCTCAGCTTTTTCAGCTCCTTGAAGGTTTTGTTTTCGGCGGAGGTTATGGCGGTACCCGCCGTGGCCTTGAGATCCTTCAGGATCGCGTAGGTTTTTTTTGTGCCGGCGGATTCCTTCCGGTATACGATGATCCGCCGTTCATAATTGGTATGCGGCAGCCGGTACGGGCGGTCCGTTTCAATGGAATAGGCCCGCAGGTTTTCCTCCGTAACCGCGTTGAGATCGCGGTCCGCTTCGGGGCCCTTCATGAAGATTACTTTTCCCCCGCGTGGCAGGAAGTGGCCCACCCGCGTCAGGGTGTCGTCGACAGATTCCAGGGCCCGCGTGATAACACCCTCGACCGTGAAGAAGGATTTATCCGTGACCATGTGGGGATACACTTCGACATCGGCGAGGCGGAGCGCCCGCGCCGTCTCTTCCAGGAAAGAGGCCCGCTTTTTTCTCGGCTCGGAAAGAATGACGCGGAGGCGCGGGAGGTAGATCTTGAGCGGGATTCCCGGGAAGCCGGCGCCGGTTCCGATATCGATGATGGGCGAGGGAAGCTCGATGAATTCGGTGAAGAATATGGAATCGATGAAGTGCTTGACCACGATGTCCTCGAAGGACGTGATCCTGGTGAGGTCGAGTTCGTTGTTGTTTTCAACCAGGAGATCATAGTACGCGCCGAACCGGTCAAGCTGGCCGGGGGACAGCTCGAAACCGCATTGAAGGAATATCCCGTTCATCAGGCTGGCGCGTTCTTTATCAGGCATTATTCTGTCACACTGTTCCGACGGGGGAAGGTTCCGGGAGGTCGGAATCAAGGTTCTTTTCCAGTAACAGGACCGGCACGGATTCGTTATTGCCATGGGTCTTTATCATGATGTCGAACGGTTTGAATCCTAACATTGAATAGAGCAGCAGCCCGCCGGTGTTCTCGCTCCAGCACGGCACGATTATCCTCGTGACCCTGTGCTTTGATGCGGCTATTTCGATCATCTTTTCGAGGAGGAACCGGGCAGCCCCCTTTCTGCGGAACTGTTTCCCTATTATCACGTTGCCGATATGGCATTCGACATTATTCTTGATATTGAACAGGTCGGCGAAACCGATGCTTGTGCCGTCCGACATCAGGATCGTGGCGTCACAGCGGGATTCGATACATGATTTCAGCGCGGTTTCGGTCAGAGGGTAGGTGACCCCGGGAAAGGCGTAATGCAGCTCTCTCTCGCCGGCTATAAAGCCGCACACGGTCCCGAGGTCCCTGTCAGTTGCATTTCTTGTAGTATACATAGCCTGTATCCCGTTCAGGATAGGTTGACCGGACCGGCGCCGGAAGACCGGTCCATGTTATTTCAGTTTACCGCCGATGTAGCCGATGACGGCTTCGGCCTTGACAGCTTCCTGTTCGCCGCTTTTCAGGTCCTTGACGGTGCAGGTGCCGGCGGCCAGCTCATCTTCGCCGATGACCAGGGCAAGGGCCGCTCCCTCACGGTCAGCCTTTTTGAACTGGGCCTTGAAGCCCCTGGAGCCCGGGTCAAGGTCGGCGGAAAATCCGCCGCCCCGAAGCTGCCCGCACAGGGATACGGCCTTGGCCAGCGTCTCACCGCCGGTATGCACGATGAATACGTCGATGCCGCCCGCGGGGATTTCCCTCTCCCCGAGGAGAAGCTCCATGCGCTCTATACCCGCTGCGAACCCCACGGCCGGCGTCGGCCTGCCGCCGAATTCGGCCACCAGGTTGTCGTACCTGCCGCCGGCGGCGAAGGCGTTCTGTCCCCCGAGCCGGGCCGTGACGAACTCGAAGGTAGTCCTCGTGTAGTAATCGAGACCGCGGACGAGGAGGTGGTCCTCGGTAAAGGAAATCCCGCCGCCGGTGAGGTAGCGCTTCACCGAATCATGGTGGCTTCTGCAGTCATCGCAGAGGAAATCAGTGGTTTTCGGGGCGTCCTTTTTAAGGGGCTGGCAGGAGTCCTGCTTGCAGTCCAGGAGGCGCAGGGGATTCCGGTCGAGCCGCGAGGCGCAGTCCTTGCAGAGGAGGTCCTTCATCCCCGTGTAATACGAGGTGAGGGCCCTGACGAATTCGGGGCGGCATTTCGGGCACCCGATGGAATTGATCAGGATCGTGTATCCGCCGATGCTGGACCGTACTGCGATGGCATCCATCATGGCGATCGCCTCGAAATCATGGTAGGGTTCGCCGCTGCCGAAAATCTCCGCCCCGAACTGGTTGAACTGGCGCAGGCGGCCTTTCTGCGGCCGCTCGGCCCGGAACATGGGGCCGATATAGAAGAACTTGCATGTCGCGAGGCGGTTATATTCGCCGTTCTCGACGTAAGCCCGCACGACCGACGCGGTCCCCTCCGGGCGGAGGGTGAGGCTGCGCCCGCCCCGGTCCTCGAAGGTGAACATCTCTTTCGATACGATATCGGTCTCGTTGCCGAGGCCGCGCACGAAGACATCGGTGAATTCCATGACGGGTATGATTATTTCCCTGAAGTTGAACAGCCTGAACGCGTCCCGGGCCGCGTTGATGACGAGGTTTCGCCGCTCGATCCGGTCGGGAAATATATCTTCTATGCCGGGAGGTTTTGATAACATTCTGTAATCCTTTTAATGATTGATACGATCCGCCCCTCCCTTGATGGGAGGGGACGGGGGAGGGTGACGAAACGTGGCGCCACTCCTCATCTGTCATGTGCCAAATGTGTCGCAATGTACGGTTTTTGTCAAGCTATCTGTTGACCCGGGGTTTAAACCCCGGGTCAACTAACGCCTTCTGCGAAGGATCGCATAATCCCCTAGTTCGGCATCGAACTTAATTTGATAGATGGCGTTGGGCCGCGCCATTTCGACGCTGTTGCCGTCATCGTCGGTGATTTCCATCACAGTGAAACGTCCATCCCTGACGGCATCGGTGATGGGAAATATCGCCTCGATGGTCTCGCCGCGATACATGGGGTTAAATGTCTTTATGAGAGAGGCACCGTCCGGGGCGGTTCCGGATTTATACCCGAGGAACATCGCCCTGTTTATGTAGGGGACTACTGAAAAGCCTTTTCCGTCGAACTCGTTGAAGAGGTCCTGCGTGTAGGGACGGTGGCTTACCAGGTCAAGCTCCTCCCGGTAAAAGGGAAGGTTTTTTTTGAATCCGGGGGTACCTGCCTGCCGTACCGCGTGGCGGTATATCCGCGTCGTATTGGCCGTGTAATACACCGACTTCATCCTTCCCTCGATTTTAAAGGCGTCAACCCCGGCGTCAATATATTCACCGAGGCGCTCAACCAGGCACAGGTCCCTGGACGAGAGGATCTCCGTTCCCCTCCGGTCCTCGATTATGTCGAGGGGTTCGCCGGGCCGGTTTTCCTCCACGAGGGAGTAGCGCCAGCGGCAGGCCTGGGAACAGTCGCCCCGGTTTGCGTCGCGGCCGGTGAGATAACGGCTCAGGAGACAGCGTCCCGAGTAGGCGATGCAGAGCGCGCCGTGGACGAATACCTCTATCCCGGCGTCCGTGTTATCGCGGATCATCCGTATCTCTTCAACGGTCGCTTCCCGGGCCAGGACGATCCGGTCTATACCGGCGTTGTGCCAGAAGCGGACCGCCAGGTGGTTCAGCGTGGACATCTGCGTGGAGAGATGGATGGCGCAGGCCATGCCTGCGTCGCGGATAAGGGACATCATGCCCGGATCCGAGACCATGACGGCGTCGAAATCAAGGTCCCTGATGCCGCCGATATATTTCCGCGCTTCCGGTATTTCCTTCTCGTGCAGAAAGGAATTCATGAGGAATACGGCCTTCGCGCCATGGTCATGGCAGAAGCGCACTCCTTCGGCAATATCGGCGCTGCTGAAGTTGTCCGATTGCACGCGCAGATTATGCTCTTCACCGCCGAAGTACACGGCATCGGCGCCGTAAAGAACCGCCGCCTTGAGTTTTTCCAGGTTACCCGCGGGGGCTACGATTTCGGGGAGTTGTCTTTCTGTGAAGCTCATGGTGAAGCTATTGTTCAGTTTTCCTTTCCAGGGGCAAGTACAAATTTTGGATCCTGATCCGGTGTATGCGGAGGCATAGTTCGAATAACAATTTAAGCCCGGTCGGGTTGTAATCAAGTCGGGAAGAATTTTTTATAACAAAAAAAACTGGACATCATTTAGCAGGTTGCATACAATACACCATATGCGGTAGATATAAATCTTGGAGGATTTGTATGAAAAAAATAATGATCATCGCGGTCATTGCGATTGCCCTGGTCGCTGTTCTGAGACCGGCGCCGGCAGAGGCCGTGCAGGTGAAAGTAGGCCTGTCCGGCATGTACGACTGGTGGGAGGCGCCCTTTGCGAAATTTCATGAAGGAAAATCCGACAGCCTTTTCCATGTCGGGTTAAAGGATGATGCCGATGGCTCCTTCATGCTGGGGCCTGAGCTGAACCTGAAATGGGGCGGCTGGAGGATGGGCCTACTGGCCCTTTTCGGGGTCACCAAAAATGAGTTTTCCTATACCAACCTGAAGTGGGACATGACGTTATGGAATCTTCTTCACCTGATGGGCAATAACGCAATGGGTCTGCCGTTGGGAAACATTAATATCGGTGATTCATCTGCGCGACGCTATGACGTGGACCTCAAATTCGGTAAAAGCCTTGTCCAGTATCTGTATCTTAATTTCGGGGCACGCTTTAATTACGCGAAAGGAAACGGTTCACAATTCCTCATTTATTTACCATGGCAAGATCCCTATATTAATCTTGGTGATTATGATTATCACTATTACCAGGTGGGACCCCTGCTCGGGCTCGGCTTTGAATACGAGATAAAAGGATTCACTATTTATTTTGATGTCAATGGAATAGTAAACTTCGGGAATCATGAACTTGAACGCAAACTCATATTCCGGATTCCCTATTCGTATCTCATACCGTTTGAATATGATACGGATATCATCGGTTTCGGCTTTGATACCGATATAGGCGTAGCCTATTTCATAGCACCGGCTCATATCTCCATCGGGGCCGGTTTCCGCTGGACCGGCGTGGTTTGCGTTGCCGGCGAAGATGACAGCTCGATGATCGATTTTGCCTACCGGAAGTCGTGGATAAAAGGCAAATGGGACCATTTCTACGGAATTACCTTTAACGTGAGCGCCAGGTTCTAACCGGCTCCAGCGTTACACAAGAATCATGACGCGGCGGATGCATTTCCGCCGCGTTGCTGTTTATATGGATCCGGATGCCGCTAAAATAGCCTGCGAGATTATCGCCAGGTCCCATTACCTTTCCGCCCTGAAGTGGGCCGCCGGTTCACACGTGATGCTGATCATAGGCACGTCGGCGGTTAAAAGCCCTGCCTCGGAGCTTCCCGTCATGTCGAAGAGCCGCGGCGCGAAACTAATCGAGATCAACCTGGAGCGAACGGGGCTCACCAATTCGATCACGGACGTGTTTATCCCCGGCAGGGCCGAGGGATGTCCTGCCGGAGTTGTGGAAAGCCGTTAAAAAACAGTAGAACGACTCTGTATCCCTGGGGAATACATGAATGTTATGATTAACACATCATCATTATTGGAGCATAAATGTATTAAATAGAAACCCTCTCCTTTTTAAGGAGAGGGTGCGCTAAGCGCGGGTGAGGATATAATGGGAGAAGGGACAGGGGGATGAGGGTGCGAAAATATTTTCATAGCTCTCCGGGCACTTCCCGGCGTTTTTATTTCTTGACAGGCCCGTTTCGAGTGATAGCATTCAGGGCACGCGTAGGACATTATATCCAACCGGGAGGTGCACCCAGTCATGAAAAAATCAATTGCCCTGTTCCTGTTGCCGTTGCTGTTCCTTTCATGCTCGACCCTCACCAGCCTGTTGGGCAAGAAGCCGGAAGTCAGCCTTAAAAGGTTCGATATTGATTCCATAAGCCTGAAGGACGTGACCTTCCTTTTTGAAATAGCGCTGGATAATCCCTACCCGGTAGGCTTCAGGCTCCAGGATGTCGGCTTCAATGTTAAGGTTGAAGGGGCCCAGCTCCTTAAAACCAGGACCCCGAAGGGCGTGACCGTGAAAGCGGGCGGGAGCGAGGTGACCCCCGTCAAGGTGACCATCGCGTACCTGGATATCATGCGCCTCATAAAAGATTATACCGAAAAGGAAAACCTGGACTGCACGATCGATATTGACATTGCAATCCCCCTTCCCAGGGCAGTCCAGTCGATAAAGAGGAACATAACCTTCAATTATACGGTACAGAAAAAGATTCCGGCATTGAAGCCGTCCTTTGCCATTGCCAATTTCCAGGTGAAAGCGCCCACGCTTCATGATATCAAGAGTTCCCTGGTGGATACCGGAAAGAAAAATCTGAATGCCAATAACATCCTTAACCTGTTTCAGGGGCTGATTAAGGGGAAAAAGACAAGTCCGGCAGATGTTCTCGACCTGACATCCCTGGACGTGCCCATCGGCGTCAGCTTCGATGTTGAAGTGAAGAACAACACGAAGGCCAGGCTCCGGTTCCAGGATCTCACCTATGATTTTATCGTGAATGACGCCAGGATCCTCGCCGGGACCACCGGCAGTGCTTCCAACGAGGGTAACCGATCCGTTATCAGGATCAGCAATACCTTCAGCTCGAAGGCCCTGGGTAAATCGGTCGTGGCTTTACTGACGAATCGCACGGGTGCCTACCAGTTGAAGGGATATTCCAGCGTAAAGCTGCCCGATGAGATAAAAATATCGGCGCTCAAGCTGGATTTCAATGAAAAAGGCCAGTTTAAGATCAAATAACCGTCAGAGGAACCGGTCATAAAATCAGCATTATGGAATTCTCGTTTGAAGCAAGAAGCCTGTTCATAATACCGCCGCTCCTCTCCCTGGTGATAGGTCTCATGATAGCGTTTACCGCTGTCATCAGGGGCAGGCTTTCCCGGGAAAACATCCTTTTCGCGGTCGTGTGCGTGTGGTGGTCCCTGCTCCTGCCGATTTTTATCAGCCACCACCTGTTCTGGGGCAGGATCGATACGATCATGAAGATCGAGCGGGGGTTCCATTTCTTTTACGTGTATCTGCCCGCCCTGAACCTGCTCTATTTTTACCGGATGACCGGGACCAGGAGCAGGGTGATCCTGCCAGGGGCCTTTGTCATCAGTTTCATTTTGTCCCTGACGACGCTGACCGACTACTACATATACGGCCTGTATGAATACTCCTGGGGATACATATCAAAAGGCGGCATCATGCTGCAGTTGTTCGGGTTCTATTCGGCTGTCGGTGTGGCGTATTTTATCGTCTTCTTTATACGCAGGATCAGGACCGAGAAAAACCAGATCATACGCCTCAAGCTGTTTTACATCATGCTCTCCTTCATCCTGACGGGGCTTCTCACGCTCTCGAACCTGCCGGCCATGAACGGTGTTGATTTCTATCCGCTGGGGAACCTGATGTTCCTGCCCCTGGCGTTTCTCGGGTACGGGGTCCTGAGCAACCGCCTGATGGAAATCAGGAGCGTCCTCCATGTCACCTTCATCTGGGGCGCCATGTCGTCCCTCATTCTCATCCCCAACATCGCGCTCTTTTACTATGCCCACCGGTACCTGGGGGAAATCGGAGCCGCGTACCGGTTCATGACAGGCGTCGCCTGGTTTATCGCCAATTATTATTATTTCAGAAAAGTTCAGCCGCTTATAGACCAGCTCTTCAACAGGCGGAAATTTAATCTCAGGGGCATTGAATCGGCGTTCATCGACAGCATATCATCGCTTCAAACGCTGAATGACCTGATCGGCCAGTTCACCGAGCTCATCAGGAAGACCCTGTCGTTCAAGACCGCCGGGATGGTCCTGTGCCGCCTCGATGATTCAACCCTCGTCAATTCAGGCATAAAAACATACAGGATGGAACCGGGGCTCGAGTCGTGGTTTGTCGGCTCGAACCACCTCGTCGACCGGGCCCTGGTGGAGGCGAAGGCTGATTACGCGGTGCGGGAGGATCTCCTCGGTCTCTTCAAGGAACTGGACGCCACGTATCTCGTGCCCCTGGTGCAGAAAGGGAGGCTCCTGGCCCTGCTGGTCCTGCCGGAAAAACAGAACCTGCGGCAGATTACCGACTACGAGGTGCGGTTCATCAACAACATCAGGGCGGCGGCGGCAATTGCCATGGACAACTCCGTCATGTACGGCAACCTGACCATGTTGACGGAACAACTCGAACAGAAGGTGGAGGAGCGTACCGCGGAGCTGAAGAAGGCGATGGACGCCCTGTGGGGGGAGATGGAGCTGGCAAAAAAGATCCAGACGACCCTGCTGCCCCGCTCCCCGGCGATACGGGGATTCGAGATCGCCGCCTACATGCGGCCGGCCGACCAGGTCGGGGGCGACTACTACGACATCATCAATGCCGAGGGACTTGACTGGCTGGTCATCGGGGACGTATCCGGCCACGGCGTGCCCGCCGGGCTTATCATGATGATGGTGCAGACGGCGATACACATGGCCATTGCCGGGAAGCCGAACCTGAGACCCGACGTGCTCCTGAACCGCGTCAACAGCGTCATTACCGAGAACATACAAAAGCTGGACGAGGACCGCTACATGACCATCACCGTGATCGCCTGCCTGAGCAGGGGAAAGTTCATGTTTTCGGGCCAGCACCAGCACATGATGATGTACCGCGGCGCCGCGGACGCCGTTGAGCTGATCGAAACGAACGGCATATGGATCGGCATGAACGAGGAGATGAAACCGCCGGCGACGGGAGATTTCACCATGGAAATTGGCGATACCCTGCTGCTGTACACTGACGGCCTCACCGACGCCTGGCGGCAGGGTTCGCAGAGGGACCGGAGGAACCCGTCGGAAGATATGTTCGGCCTGGAGCGTCTCAAGGAATCATTCCAGGTTCTTGGCACGCGAAGTCCCGATGAAATCAAGGAGGGCATTCTGTCGGGACTGAAAGATTATTATTTCGATGATGACGTCACCATGGTGATACTGAAAAGGATCGACTGAGGACGCGGCGATTTCCCGCTTTCGGTCCCCGGGCAATACCCGGGGCCTTCGGGCAGGGCGGCGCCATGTCCCGCCTTTTCGCATTTATTGACCGGTCAATCTTGACATTTGCTTGATTTGGCAGTATAATAATTAATAATCGCGTTATGCGATATATTCCCGAATAAGAGCTGCATTTCCATTATCTTTTTCATCCGGTATCTGAGACTCCGAAGAATTAGGCCAGGGCGCGCGCAGCGCGCTGAAATAACAGTCTTTTGGAGGTCGAGCCATGATGAATTATCCCCTTTTGCTTACCGATTTCATGTTCCGCGCGGCGCGGTATTATCCCAAGAAAGAGATCGTGTCTGTCTATCCGAACGAGACGTTCCGGTACGGTTACGGCGACTGGTACCGGCGCGTATGCAAACTCGCCGGCGCCCTTGAATCATGGGGGATAAAAAAGGGCGACCGGGTCGCGTCTTTCGCCCTCAACAACCACCGGCACCTGGAACTCTATTTCGGCGTTCCCGGCATGGGCGGGGTGCTGCACACGCTGAACATCCGCCTGTCGCAGGAAAACCTGGTCTACATCATCAATCACGCCGAGGACCGTATCATATTCCTGGACGAGGACGTGTTTTTTCTCCTCGAGCCGGTCGCTGACAGGCTCAAAACCGTGAAGCTTTTTGTCGTTATGTCCCAGACCGGGAAGATGCCGCAGACAAAGCTTTCCCCGGCCGTGCTCTACGAGGACTTCATCAAAGACTTTCAAGAAAGCTACGACTTCAGCGTTGACCGGGACGAGAACGAGCCCTGCCTTATCTGCTACACCTCGGCCACCACCGGCGACCCGAAGGGTGTCGTGTACAGCCACCGCGGCCTGGTCCTTCACACCTATGCCGTGGCAGCCACCCTGGGCGCCCTGGAAAGCGACTGCACACTGCATATCGTGCCGATGTTCCACGCCAACGCCTGGGGCGCGCCCTTCGTGAGCGTCATGCTCGGCATGAAGCAGGTTCTGCCCGGCCGCCAGATCCTGGACATGAAGTCGCTTTGTAAAATAATCGCCGAGGAAAGGGTGACCTTCTCCTGCGGCGTCCCCACCATATGGATGATGATGTACAATTACCTTGAAGGGGGCGGGGACCATGATTTTACGTCGGTGAGGAATTTCTATTCCGGCGGTTCCGCCCTGCCGGTGCACCTGATGGAGGCCTTCGAGAAAAAATACCATGTGCACATGGCCCAGGGATACGGCGCCACGGAAACCTCGCCCCTGGTGACCCTGTCGGCAACAAAGAGCTACATGGAAGATCTTTCCATCGACGAGAAGATTAAGTTCAAGGCCACCGCGGGCATACCGGTTCCCGGCCTCCAGGTCAAGATCATGACTGCCGAGGGAACGGAGGCGCGGATGAACGGCGAGGACATGGGAGAGATCCTGGTGCGCGGTCCCTGGATCGCCAGCGAATACTACCGGGACCCTGAGACCAGCGGCGGGATTTTCAAGGACGGATGGTTCCACACGGGCGATATCGGCACCATGAACGGGGAGGGTTACATCTCCCTGGTGGACCGGGTCAAGGACATGATCAAGAGCGCCGGGGAGTGGATTTCGTCAATTGACCTTGAGAACACCATCATGCAGCATCCGAAGGTACTGGAGGCCGCCGTGATCGGCATACCCCACGAGAAATGGCAGGAGCGTCCCTGCGCCTGCGTGGTGCCCCGGCCCGAGCACAGGGACGGCATTACCAGGGAAGAGATCATTGATTTTCTTGCCGGCAGGGTGGCCAAGTGGTGGCTTCCGGACGAGGTGGTTTTCCTGAAAGAGATACCGAAGACCAGCGTGGGAAAGTTTTCCAAAAAAGAACTGAGAAAGGTCGTGTTCCCCATGCTCAACGTGAAGGGGTTCGGCGCCTGAAGGGCGGTTATACCGCTTCCTTTGATCTTACCAGGAGTTCCGTCGCGTTTGTAAGGATGGATTGAGACGTGTTCGAGAGTTCGCGGATCTCCAGCACCATCTCGGCGACGATATGGTTCGCCTCATCGATGGCCTTTGTCGTGTCCCCTATGGCCTTCTTCTGCTCCGAGGTGCTCGTGCCGATGTGCTTCGCCATCTCGATGTTTTTCGTCATCTGGTCGATGATGACCTTGATGTAGCGCTCCTCGATCAGGATGCTCTCCTGGAGAAGTTTGATCTTTCCGGAGCTTATGCCCATCTTGGCGATTAATTTTTTTATCGTGTCCGCCGTCGAGGTGATAACCGAAACCCCCTCGGTGGTTGTCTTCGAGCTGATTGTAAGCACCTTCTCTATCTCCTTGATGCTTTCCGTCGTCTGGATCGCCAGCTTGCCGATCTCATCGGCGACTACCGCAAAGCCCCGGCCGTAATCACCGGCCCGTGCCGCTTCGATGCTGGCGTTGAGGGATAGGAGGTTGATCTTGTCGGCAATATCCACGATAATCGATACCGTCTCGCCGATGCCCTTGCTCTGTTCGCTTATCTTGCTGATGGTGTTTTCCACCTCGAGGAGGCTTTCCTTGGATATGCTGGTCTGCTCCACGATCTCCTCGATGTCGCTGTAGGTGTCACGGAGCTTGGCGGTCGTTTCCTCCTTGATGCTCCTGAAATCGTTGACGATGTTTTCCATCGCGACGTTGCCGTCAAGCTGGTCCCGGGCGGTCCCGTTGATGTTCTCGGCGGCGCTGTAGAGCTCCTCCATGGTGGCCGACATCTCTTCGAAGCCGGCGGACTGGCTCTGCATCCTGTCGTTGAAGCGCGCCACCAGCTTGTTTTGCTCGTCCACCCGCTCGAAGAGGTGCGCCATCCGCTCCTTGATCTCCATGGTTATCTGCCGCTGGACCTCCGCCTGTTTCTCGATCGTTTCCCGCTGTACCGTCGTGCGGTTGTTGAAATCCTCAACGACGGGGATATTCCGATAGACAAAGTAAAA
>CAZZHU010000061.1:0-7064 GCA_964654045.1 uncultured Leptospirales bacterium | reverse complement strand
TGAGAAAATAGATCTCCCTTAAAAAGATAACGCCGGACACGAAGGCCTTCCCGTTTTCAGATGCCGACATGTGGATTTCGGCGCCGTTATATACGGCAAACCAGATAAAGAAGGCCCAGTTGGCCAGCGCGAAGACTGAATAGAATATAAAAAGTTTTCGATTATAGAGAAGATACATCATAACGACGAGCACGATCAGCATAGCCGTGCTGTTATAGGATTGGAGCGCGAAGGTCCACCCGTCCCGGAAGCCGTAATTGTATTTGGCCACTAAAGGGATGAGCATCGTAATAAATGCGGCTATCCATGGCAGGACGACCGCTTTTTTTCGTGCTTTTTTGCGGCGGTATATGATGATGGCTATAAGTATGGCAGCAGTATCGACTACAACGGGTCTGATGATATCCAAAAGGCCCATATCCGCCAGGGCCAGGAATAGCGCGGCCGTGAAAGTGACCACGATGAGGCCTATAATATACACAAAACTCCCTTTAATCTGGAGCAGCTCAAAGGGGGTGTGTTCGATATGAGTGTTCATGCTTGATTGTTTGTTTTCCGCCATCGTGATAATAATTTATACACCTGTAGAATTACAATCAACAGCAACATCATAGTAAAAATAAAAATTTTGTCCACCAGAAAAAATGATGTTTGTCCAGCGGGTCTATTTCATGGCGGAAATATTTGCGTTGTGCAAGTAATGAACAGGGAGCCATGAGTAGTCATTATTCAATCCAGCCGGCCGGTTCACTCAAAATGCGAAATAATCATTGACAAAACTTTTCAAAATTTCTATTCGCCACTTGTCTTTCTTGTTGCATGGCAATTCGAAAGATGATATGATTACTTATGCCGCGGCCTGAAACCGGCATGGGATGTATTACCTTAAAACATATATATAAAGAGGCTTTTAATATGGCGAACAAGACCAATGTTCTCGGCATAGACATCGGGTCCATATCCATCTCCCTGGCTGAAATACACGGTAACGGGAAGATCGGCCGGACCGCATATGCCTTCCACCGCGGCAAAATATCGGAAACCCTCAACGGGCTTTTATCCGGTTTTAATCTGGCGGCCGTCGGCGGCATGGCGGCGACCTCGTCCTCGCCGGAAATCATCGCCGGCGCGGCGGTCTATGATTCGCGCGTGTCGGTAATCAGGGCGGCGAAGCACCTCCATGAGAAAGTCGGTTCTATCCTGATTGTCGGCGGCGAGAAATTCGGCCTCGTCCTCTTCGACAGGGAGGGGGAATATCTGAATTACCGATCGAATACCTCCTGCGCGGCTGGCACCGGCAGCTTCCTGGACCAGCAGGCGGCCCGTCTCAGCCTTTCCGGAATCCATGAATTCACCGAACTGGCCTTCCGCAACAGCGGCAGCGTGCCGAAGATCGCGTCCCGGTGCGCCGTATTCGCCAAGACGGACCTTATCCACGCGCAGCAGGAAGGCTATTCCCGCGAAGAGATCTGCGACGGTCTCTCCTTCGGCCTCGCGAGGAACATCGCCGACACGCTCTTCAGCAACGTGAAGCCGGGAGGCCCCATGGTCTTCTGCGGCGGCGTTTCGAAGAACAGGGCGGTGGTGAAGCATTTTTCCCGCATGCTTGATATTGACATCATTACGGACGATTATTCACAGCTCTACGGCGCCATCGGGGCCGCCCTCAATTATATGGATGAAAAACCGATGGGTAATGCCGTTGATATAAAAAAACCGGAAGATATCATCCAGGTCCATGAAAAGAAAAAGGATTATTATTACGATTCCCTAACGCTGAAGCTGTCGGAATATCCCGTCTTCGACAGCACCGAGCGCTATGAGTATCAGCCGGTCCATAACGACTTTCCCGTTCCCGTGGAAATCGATATTTATGAACTCCTTGAAACGGGAAGTGAATACGGCGTGTTCCTGGGCATAGACATCGGCTCCACGAGCACCAAGGCCGCGATCCTTGACGGGGACAAGCGCGTCCTCGCCGGCCTTTACACCAGGACATCCGGCAGGCCCGTGGCCGCGGTCCAGGCATTGTTCGAAAGCATGGATGACATTGCCATGCGCCATGGCGTTTCCTTCCGGTACCTGGGGACGGGTACGACCGGTTCCGGGAGAAAGTTCATCGGCGGGATCGTCGGCGCCGACATCGCCCTGGACGAGATCACCGCCCATGCACGGGCGGCTGTTGAGCTAGACCCGACGGTCGACACGGTCATCGAGATCGGCGGCCAGGACTCCAAGTTCACTACTTTGAGCAACGGCATGGTGAACTTCTCCATCATGAACCACGTGTGCGCGGCCGGAACCGGGAGCTTCATCGAGGAGCAGGCGAAAAAGCTCGGCTGCCCGCTGTCGGAATACTCCGGCAGGGCCGAGGGCGCCCGCGCGCCGCTTTCCAGCGACCGGTGCACGGTCTTCATGGAGCGCGACCTGAATTATTACCTTTCAGAGGGTTTCTCGGTGAACGAGGTGCTCGCATCGGTGCTTCATTCGGTGCGCGACAACTATCTGACCAAGGTGGCCATCGAGAAGAACATCGGCGGGCGTGTCTTCTTCCAGGGCGCCACGGCCAAGAACCGGGCCCTGGTCGCCGCCTTTGAACAGCGCCTGGGCAGGCCCATCATGGTTTCGAAATACTGCCACCTCACCGGGGCCATGGGCGTCGCGCTGCACCTCCATGACCAGGTACCGCGTCAGTCGGCCTTCCGCGGCATCGGCCTGTACCGGACGGTCATACCGGTCCGCACCGAGGTGTGCGAGCTCTGCGCCAACCACTGCAAGATCACCGTCGCCGAGGTCATGGGCGAGACCGTGGCCTTCGGCTTCCTGTGCGGACGGGACTACGATACCGGCAAGTACGTGAGGCACCCCAATGCCTTTGACCTGATCAGGGAACGGAGCAGGGTGCTGAACCGTGCCCTGCCCGCACCGGGTGAAGGCGGGGCTGAAGGGGACGGGAGGATCACCGTGGGCATTCCCGCGGCGCTCCACCTCTTCGACGAGCTGCCGCTCTGGAGAAGGTTTTTTGACCTCCTGAACGTGAGGACCGTCACCAGCGAGCAGTACCGGCAGGGCATATCCGAAGGCAAAAACCTCACCGGCGCCGAGTTCTGCGCGCCCATGGCGGCGCTGCACGGCCACGTGAATTACCTCTCCGGGCGGGCTGATTATATCTTTCTTCCCCATTACATGGAGAACCGGCAGAACAGCCGCACCGTCAAACGTAACTACTGCTACTATACGCAGTACGCCCCGTCCCTGGTGCTTTCGGCCATGGAGATACAGAACAAGGAGAAGATCCTTGCCCCGCTTATCCGTTCCAACCTGGGAACATTCTATCTCAAGGTCCAGCTCTTCAGGATGATGAAACAGGTGAAAGGCGCCGGCGTGGGATTCATGCAGGTTTCAAACGCCTATGACCAGGCAGGCGAATACCATGCCCGGGCCCGGGAGGAACTGAAGAGCCTCTACGAAAAGGAAACGGCCGGGTCAGGCGACATACGCGTTGTCTTTCTCGGGCGGCCCTATACCATACTTTCCCGGGGTATGAACAACGGCATACCGGAAATATTTTCCCGCCACGGGGTAAAGACCTTCTTCCAGGACATGCTGCCCGATGCCGGGAATGATGACGCTGACATGGGAAACCTCCTTGACATGGTCCACTGGAAATACGCGTCCATCGTGCTTAACTCGGCGAAGTCCATTGCCGGTACCGCCGGCGTGTACCCGGTGTTCGTGACCTCGTTCAAGTGCACCCCTGATTCATATGTCATGGAGTATTTCAAGAAGATACTGGACAACAGCAGGAAGCCGTACCTGATCCTCCAGCTCGACGAGCATGATTCGAGCGTGGGATATGAAACGCGCATCGAGGCCGCCATCCGGGCCTTCAGGAATCATTATCGTTCCTCGCCGGAAACCGCCTCCTCCTTCAGCGTCATTAATGATCCCGGCCTGTCAAGGGGGAAGGATATTTTCGCGGGAAAGACCCTGCTTCTGCCCAACTGGGACCAGGTAACGTGCAGATTTATCGAATCCATATTGAGAAGGGACGGCATTGATGCCCGCATCGTCGCTGAAAGCCCGGAATCGATCCACCGGAGCATGCGCTTCAATACCGGGCAGTGCATTCCGCTCACTATCATCGTGCAGAACGGCATCGATTGCATCGAGCGGCACGGCCTTGATCCGGAAAAGTGCGTGATCTGGAGCATGAATTCGAAAATAGCCTGCAATATCGGCATGTTCCCCCATTATACGAAATATCTCCTCGAGTCGTTCGGGAAAGGGTATGATAAGATCTCCGTCTACATGGGAGATATTACCTTTATCGATATATCCGTCCAGGTCGCCATACAGTGCTACCTCGGCTTCATGTTCGGGGGAATGCTCCGGAAAATAGGATGCTACCTGCGTCCCTACGAGAACGTACCCGGTGCCACCGACAGGGCGCTGGAATCAGCGGCCCGCATTCTCAACGAAGCCTTTGCCAGCGGCCGCTCCAAGGAGGATGCGCTGGAGGAGGTTATCGCCTTATTTCAATCGGTCAGCGTCACCAGGACCGGCCGGCCGAAGGTCGCCATTTTCGGCGACCTGTACGTGCGCGACAATGATGTCATGAACCAGGGCCTGATCAGGACCATAGAGGAAAACGGCGGCGAGGTCATCACCACGCCGTACAGTGAGCTGATAGCCATCGTGGCTGACCGCTACATTAAAAAGTGGTTCCTCCAGGGGCTCTTCGGAGACGCGGCGCTCGCCAAGGTGCTCACTAAAGTCGTAACGGTGCTGAATAAAAAGTACTATAAATACTTCAACCGGATCCTGCCGGGCGGGGACTTCAAGATGCCTGATAACGCCGAAGACGTGCTGGCAAAATTCGGCCTGAGCATCTATCACACGGGCGAGTCGATGGAGAACATCATGAAGATATTCCACCTGGTGGAACAGTACCCGGACCTGTCCCTCTTCGTGCAGACTAATCCGGCCTACTGCTGTCCCTCCATGGTGACCGAGGCCATGGCGGACCGGATCGAGCAGCTCACCGGCATTCCCATCGTCACGATCGAATACGACGGCACAACCGCCTCCCGGAACGAGGACGTGATCCCGTATTTGCGATATCCGAGGAAGGCGCGGGGGAGGGAGATCAGGAAAGCCATGTGAAACGGCGGGACCGTGCCGTTATGCATGGCGCGCCTTTCATGGCCTCCGGAACCGGTAAACGGTCTATTTTCTGAAAACCAGCAGCTTGCTGCCGGCGAAATTGAATAACATGCCTGCAAGTATTCCGATAAATGACGTTATGAGGTAATACTCTTTGAAAAAGGTGTTATTATTATAAAGATATAATGATACAAGCATGTTGATTGATAATCCGATAATGCATGTCAGCAGGAATTCCGCAAACTGCAGAACGGTATTTGACCGTTTTGCCTTGCTGAAGGTTATGAATTTATTGAGTATGTAATTTGAAGTAACGGCAAAAGCAAACCCGATTACCAGAGCAATGGAATACGGGATGGACAGTATATCGTAGGCGAGGAAAACAAAAAAAAGGTTCACCGGTATCCCGGATGCTCCAACCAGCGAGAATTGCAAAAATTGTATGAAATCCGTATATTGATATGAATAAAGCCTCGATAAATGTATTAAATAAAGAACCTGCTCTTTTAAAGACAGCTTGCTTTCCCCGTACAGCCTTTTCTGGAACTGTATCGGTATTTCCATGGTATTCTCCGGCTTTGTTTTAACCAGCAGTTCCAGGCCGATTTTAAACCCGAGGGGGTTGAGAATATTCCTGCCCGGCAGTATATGCCAGGGGAATGCGAAAAAGCCGGACATCGGATCCTTGACCGCCGCGAGCGGACGGGCAAGTATCCGGGATATCAACGCGTTCAGTTTTCTGAACCAGTTGAAGTGAGGATTGCTGCCTCCCGGCACGAACCTGCTGCCGATGACAAATTCCGATTTTCCTTCTATTATGGGCCGTATCAATTCGGCTATTTTTTCCGGCGGATGGCTTAAGTCCGCGTCCATCACGACATAAATGTCGCCCCGTGCCAGGGAAAAGCCCTTGATGACCGCGGATGACAGGCCCTTTTCGTTTGTCCTGGTGTGCAGAATGACGGGATATTCCTTTGATAACTGTCCCACGACCAATTCGATCCCGTCGCGGGAATCGTCGTCGACGATCAGTATCTCATAATCCACGTTTTCTCTGGCAAGCACGCTGCCGATCCGGCGGATAAGTTCCGGTATATTCGCAGCCTCATGGAATGTGGGGACAATTATGGAAATATATGGTCTTTTCATCGCATCAATCCCGGTTCTATTGCGAAAATTTAAGCTGTCAATCTGCATAATGCTATTGTTCCCGATATGCCTGATTGTTATATCCGTTTATATATGTCGTACCCATCTATAGTGTCAACACGTTTGTAGTTGTCTTTGATAAATGATCGCATTTCGGCGGCCTTCGTCTCGATGTACTTCTTCTTTATAACATGTGTGATCATATTGTCCTTTTTAGTGGAAAAATCGGCGCCGCTGTCATCAATGATCAGGGCTGGCTTTTCCTGCCTCAATTGCTTGAGGAATATATCCCATGCGGTGATGTCGTTCCGGAAGCCGCCGATATAATAATAATAGCGGCAGAGAAATTCCGCGGGATAGATCATCGACGTGGCCATCAGCCTGTCCGCGTAAAGGTAGACCGGGCTTACGGTGTACCACTGGAATATCCTGTCATTCCCGGAGGTGTTTTTCCTGATATAGTCGACAACGCGGCCGTATTTTTTCATGTCCTCGTGCATCATCGGTCTCGGCGTGTCCATGTGTATGACAAGAAAATACAACGGTGCCATCGCCAGGAATAATACCAGAATAACCTTCAGGAGACCGGTTAATTCCTTTCGCGAGGTGTATTTATCGACCTGTTTGTACGCGGCCAGGAACCCCTGGGCGCCGAGCAGGCATAACGGAATGAACATCATGTAAAAATAGCGCACCCCGGGTTTTCCCCCTGCGAAAATCGCCGCATACGCGAGCAGGATCATTAATAC
>CAZZHU010000060.1:0-22235 GCA_964654045.1 uncultured Leptospirales bacterium | reverse complement strand
CATAATCCATAAAATAATTGACATTTTTTTGATATGTGTTATATTTTTTCATAAGAAGTAAAAAAATGAAAGAAAAAATAATCATACACGATCTCCACAAATCATTCGGTCCAAAGGTTGTTCTCGATGGTCTTGATCTTACCGTGTATGAAAGCGAAATACTCTGCATCATTGGCATCAGCGGCGTCGGAAAATCAGTCATTTTAAAAAATTTAATCGGCATACTCGAGCCCGACAGTGGCAGCATACACGTTGACGGCGTTGAATTTACCGGCGCCGACGCTGAAACGCGTCACACGATACTTTCCAAATACGGCATACTCTTCCAGGGCGCGGCCCTCTTCGACTCGCTCAACATCTATGATAATGTCGCGTTCGGACTGAGAAGGCATCATGTTCCGGAAGAACAGATAGAAAAACTGGTGCCCGAGATGCTTGAGAACGTCGGCCTCAGGGGAGTTGAAACCAAGCGTGTATCGGAGCTTTCCGGCGGCATGCAGAAGCGCGTGGGCCTTGCCCGGTCCATTGCCCTGCGTCCTGAAATCATGCTCTATGACGAGCCGACGACCGGAGTCGACCCGATAACCGGCGGCGCCGTTGACCGTCTCATCAGGAAGATGCGCGACACCTTCGGCGTCACCTCAGTCGTTGTCACCCATGACATGCGCTCCGCCTATCGACTCGCAGACCGTATCGCGATGCTCTACGATGGTCAAATAATTTATGCCGGGCCGCCGGACATCTTTAAAAACAGCGACAATGCGTACGTGCGTCAATTCATCGAGGGGAAAGCTCATGGACCGATCCAGGTGCTCTGATCTGCTCGCGCAGGTCGCCGCTTTCACCTTCGCCGGCGAAGGTGCGGCCTCCGGGCAGCACATGAAATTTTTTCACCTGGTTTTTTCAACGAAGGAACAAAGAAGACTCTCGCCAGGCCGTCATCTGAAAATCTTTTTCACACGCCGAATGATATTTTCAGCAGAGAGATGCGCGCCGATGATAAAACATGCAACAGAGAGAGCATCGAGAGTGTTGCGCAGAAAAAATTAAAAATGAATTTAGTGAGCTCAAAATAAATTTTTTTCTCGACAAAAAAAATTAATATAGTATAATGTTCACAAGTTAAAAAAGTGAGAAGAAATTAATGAATTCGTACACGCACAGCATCGGAACTTTTATCGGCAAAGGCGGTACGGAAATATTTTTCCAGAACTGGAGCGTCGACAATCCGCGCGGCATCCTCGTTATCGCTCACGGAGTCGGAGAACATTCCGGAAGATACGGCAACATCATCAACGAACTCGAGGGAAGCGCCATCTCTATTTACGCTCTCGATCATCGCGGCCACGGAAATTCTGGCGGGAAACTGGGCCACGTGGAATCCTTCATGGATTATGTTTACGACCTGAAGATTTTCATCGATCTCATCAAAGAAGACATCAACAAAAACAGACTGATCCTGCTCGGGCACAGCATGGGCGGCGTTATTGCCGGCAAATACGCCCTCACGTATTCAGAAGACATAGACGGACTTATCCTTTCATCGCCGGGTTTTGTGCCGGCAATGAAGGTTCCCGGATGGAAAACGAAACTGGCCGGTGTTTTGTCCAGGTATGCCCCATCCTTCAGCATGCCGACTGGCCTGGAGGTAAGCGCTCTTTCCCATGACCAGGTAGTTATTGACGAATACGAGAACGACCGCATGGTGCACGGCATGGTTTCAGCGCGCTGGTACACCGAGATGATGAAAACCTGTGAAGAATGCCTGAACAGGGCGATGGAACTCAGGATGAAGCTTCTCGTTTTTCATGGCGATGAAGACAGGATCGTCGACTACCGGGGCAGCGAACAGCTATTCAACAACGCATCATCGATGAAGAAAGAACTGCACATACTGAAGGGTTTCTATCACGAGACCATGAATGACACGGATAAAAAAATAATTCTTCAGATAGTGTCGCGATGGATCAGAAGCATTATCGGCAAGAAAAAAACATCAAAAGTTACTAAAAGTAACAAGTCAAAGAAACCGATAATTAAAACAGCAAAGAAATCTGTTGCAAAAGCAGCAAATGTATCTTTAAGAAAGGGCTCCCCGAAAAGGGGCGCTAAAAACTTATAAAAAAAGGAGTAAAAAAAATCGTGGGAACAAAAAAAGTAGCTAAAAAAACCGTGAAAAAAGCAGCAAAGAAAACCGCGAAAAAAGCAACCAAAAAGAAAAAATAAGCAGTGAAAACGGCGGGGCAAAAACCCCGCCATTTTTTATTCCTCCCGTGATCAACGCCTCTCCGATTCACCCGTACCTTGAAAATTATACATCGTTATACGCTGACAGCATCCGGAAAATAAATTACACGTCGCCCTTCCTGTCCGGGCCAATCAATGTAAATTACGGGATGGGGCATGGCATTTACCAAGCGGTCATCTGTTTTTCTGTATTTTTCCCGATTGTATCGCAGCGCTCTGCCGCATCTCTGTCGAAGGTACAGTGTATTCGAGCATTGTTCGGATCAGCATGAAGAATAGCGGAGCAGGTCAAATCCCTTGACTCCCTGTATCTGCCGTGATTCACAGCATGTATGACGGTAAAAGAGGTTCAAACAGCGGGAGGCCGTTCCGGCTGCGTTTAATCCAGAAAAATCTCGATCTTGTTGTTCCCCATCCGGAGGGCCCGCTTGACTGCGAGCTCCGTTTTTTTCAACAGGGCGTCAAGGACAAGGTCGTTGAGAAGATTGCTGTCAACCGAGTTGCTTTTCGAGATCTGCTTCGGATCAAGCTCGGCAATGCCGATGGCAAGCGATATATCCATTTTGACATCATGGATGACGAGGGGTTTCCTGGAAAAGGCCGATATGATCCGTTTCGCCACCTTTTCGGCGTTGCCCTTCCCCGATCCGGGAAGAAAAATCAGGAAATCCGACACCGTGTAGCGCCCCAGCTTGTCATAGGGCCTGCAGGATATTTTCATCCGCCTGCCGCATTCGACAAGGATCTCGTCCATGACGGCGTTGCCGTTCCTGTCCATCAGCTCCTTGAAATTCGTAATACTGGCCACCATCGCGGAAATATATTTCATCTCCCGTGAAGCCCGGCCCATCTCTTTTAAAACCTCGTCAAGGAGCGAACGACGGTTAAAGAGACCGGTGACCGGGTCCTCCTTTACCAGCGTCAGCATTTTCTTCTTGCCCCGGAGAACCTCTTCCTCGAGCTTGATGATCCGTTCGGCTATTTTCATGCGCGAGAGCAGTTCGTCCTTGCCGAACGGCTTGAAAACAAAATCATTGGCCCCGGCCTGGAGGAATTTTTCTATAGCCCCTTCCCGCTCGCGGGCGGTGACCACCAGGAGGTAGAAATACCTGCTCGACTTGATCTTGCGTATCTTCCGGCACAGCGCCTCGACATCAAAATCGCCGGAAGACCAGTTAATAATGGCAACCTGTATATTATTTTTCTGAATGTCCGCAAGGGCGTTATCGATCCCTTCGGAGATAAAGATTTTCGGCTTGTACCCTTTCAGGGAGCTGGTTACCGCGGATTTTAAGGACTGGTTGCTGTTTATCAATAAAACATTCATACGTTACTCCCGTTGAAGCGGCTTTTTTAATGTTTTATTCACGATTCCGAAGCCGGCAGTGCCCGGCGCTTGTTTCCTATCGTTTCAGAAACGTTCCGAAAACAACAGAAGAGTATCTTGATATTAATTATTTGTCAATCAAATAAATAGGGTACGGCGCATCTCCGGCCCGGCATGCCGTTTCCTGGTCGTCCCCGGTCTGTTATTGTATTTCAACACGGCAGGGGAACTGGTGGAGCACTTTTTCATCATTCATCCCTCATGCATCATCAGAAATCCACGGTACATGCGCTACGATTATTTTGTTTGATATACTACCGGGTCAATTTCAAAATAAAAAGCGGGAGGGACTGACCAGGTTTCGCGAACCATGTCATCAAATGATGCAGAAATCTGTAAGGGGATTTCCCGGCACAGGTATGGATAAATCCCCTTTCTGTTCAGTGAATCATACTACATGGAAATAGTATGTTCAACTATATCCGAAAGATAGTGAATGGCTTATACTAAGAGTAGCAGGTCATACAATTAACGGATGGTGTAATCTGATAAAGATCACCAGCCGGCAATAAAGGGATACAATTATGAATGAGAGAGTTGAAAAAATAATGGACCTCAAGGCCAGGCTTGAAAGACTGACAGGCGAACTCGACCAATACGAAAAACTGGCCCTCTTGCTTGCCGTCGGGGAACAGGCCCATGAACTGGTAACGGCCCGCCGCAACCTGGAACAGCTTATCGAATACATCAGCACAATTCTGGATGCCAGCATCACAGATGAAAACAACAGGAATTCCCCGTTGATTTCATCAAACACGGCGGGGACCCTGCATTGAACCGGCCCGGTGTTCCCCGCATGTGTCAGCTCATGGATTCCTACATGATGCTGTTTGGCATGAACCGGCATGCCGCTCTGGAAGACCTGACCGCGAATGTCCTGAAAAAGACCTACCGGAAAAAAATATTCCAGAACCATCCCGACCGTGCCGTGGTGCTGGGTGTGGCCAGATCGATACTTAACGAGCGGTCCAAGGGGATTACCGACGCCTACGAGATGCTCCTTCAGTATGTCGGGAAGAGAAGAAAACCTGCCGGGAGG
Source organism: uncultured Leptospirales bacterium (assembly GCA_964654045.1). GTDB lineage: Bacteria > Spirochaetota > UBA4802 > UBA4802 > UBA5550 > RBG-16-49-21. The sequence goes on along the minus strand of CAZZHU010000060.1, from coordinate 17,562 downwards.
ACCGGCCGCGGGAAAGACCGGGCCGATGCCGGGAAGCGCGGCCCCGGGGAAAAAAGGCACCTTGATGAAACCCTGTTCTCATCGACAATAATCAACCAGGTGCCCGATGAGCCCGTCAGTCTCATCCATTTTCTTTACTATCTCGAGATCATTGACTTTACGATTGTCGTGGAGGCCCTCACCTGGCAGAAAACCGAGCGTCCCTACATAGGCAAGCTCGCCCGCAAAATGAATTTCCTTACTGACAGTGACACTGCCTGCATTATAAGAAGCCGAAGGACAAAAGAACTTTTCGGAGCATGCGCCATCAGGCTGGGAATGCTGACATCTGACCAGGTCAAACTGCTTCTGGCAGAACAGGATGCGCGAACCCCAAGGATCGAGATATATTTACTCACCCGTGCAATTCTGGATGAAAAAGAGCTGGCGTTCGTCATGGCAAAACTTGATGAGCATAACAGTAAAGCCTCCATCAGGAAATCCGCATAGAAGGATTTCATACCGCTCTCTTTGTGGAGCGTTGTCTCCTGATCCGCAGGTTGAAAGGCCTTAACGGCTACTAGAAGGATGTTAAAGCTTCATTAACTGTCGGGAAGAGCTTAATAATAGAAGTTACCTTTGTCAGGTCTAAAACTTTCTTTACATCCATATTGGCCGCGGCAAGGCGGAGCCCTGATTCCAGGCTCTGGTTGATGTTAAAAAAAATACCTATCCCCGAACTTGTTATCATGTAGACGCCGCTGAGATCAATGACGAGTTTCTTTATTCCTTTCTCAATTATTGCAACAAGCAGCTTTTCTTTTAGGTGGGGAATATCCATCGAGTGCACTTCCCTCATCACGATCTTGATTACAAACAGATTATCACCTTTGTCGATGACTTCTATCATGGTTCACTCCCGCAATAATTCCAATCCACAATACGTTGATTGAAATTATATTTTTATTAAAGAAAGTGCTCCCCGGCGCACGAAACACAATGGGCATCCCCTGAAACTTGCCCGCTCATGTCATCTCAAAAAAGCGCCTGGAAGGGGCCTGTCAATTTAACGCGCCGCGTCGGAAACCGGAAAACCACCGGTTGAAGCGGAACGCATCCCCACCCGTTGAATATAATATCAATGGCAAGCCTGAATTTCAAGAATTAATCAGCAATGCGGCTAAAAAATCGTCATGCCTTTGTCTTCACGTCACTTTATTCATCCCGGAATAACCGCCGGACAGAATGGGGATTTTATTAAATTTTTCCATTCTGCGTCAGCATGATATTATGAAAACACCGCTGATACGCTCATTTCCGCGCCGCAGCGGGGCAGGCCTCCGGATTGGCACCAATGGAGCTTTCAACAGGCTACCGTATTACGGGGTGTTGTGTGATATCAGTTTAGTAAAATCCTCTTTAATCTTTTCAAATATCTCATGAATGCTTCCCGTTCCATCGAGGACAAGGAACCGTTCATCTGCGATGGAAAGGAAGTTATCCCTCACAACACGCAGGAAGGATTCCTTTTCAAAAACTTCCCTTCCCTCGCCGCGGACCGTCACCCTTTGCATGGCCCTGTCGGGGGGGACATCCACGAAATACACGCGATCCGGCTCCGGGAACTCCATCTTCCTGTTTTCCGCGATGATCTCTTCCGGCGCCATGCCGGCGGCGCCCTGGTACGCGGCATTGGAGTAGTAATATCGGTCCATGACGATGATCCTGTTTTTCTCCAGGGCGGGAATGATGTTTTTATCCGCATCTTCCCGGCGGTCGAGGATAAAGAGCTTCATCTGCTCCCCGGCGGGGGCCATTTCATTTTCCCTGAGCATGGCCCGAATCCTCCTGCCCCAGGGGCCATCGGTGGGTTCCGCCAACCTGACAGCGGGAAGCCCCAGCGATACGACATGGTTAAACAGGAGGTCGCACTGCGTCGATTTGCCTGACCCGTCGATCCCCTCGAACACGATGAAAAGGGGCCGCTTCACGAGGAAGCACCTCCGCGGTCAGCGCGCAGCGACGGCTTTACCCGCTCCACAAAGAGCCTGGCCGCGGCCACGGTGGCAATATTCAGTCCCAGGAACCCCACCAGCGGGATGAAGGTCATCAGGAACATGGATGCTCCGACCCCGGCAACGGTCCTCCTGAAGCGCCAGGCCACGGCCATCTTTTCACGGAAATTGTACCGCCGGCGCTCCAGGGGAAAATCGAAGAACTGGAACCCGATTAAAAATGACGTGGTAAGGAAACCCGCTATTGAATAGAAAACGCTCCCGGCCGCCGGTATCAGGTTCAGGAAAAGGAGAAGCAGGTTTATCAGTATGATGAGAAACAGGAGCTTGATCACGTTAGCGATGACGCGGAGCATATCTTTCACGGCACCGGAAAAGGTCAGCGTATCATCAAACCGTTCCCCGCTCATAGTCTCTTCCACCTTTAGAGAGAGGAAATCGTTGAAGGGAGCGGTGATGATGCTGCCTATGATTGAATAGAGGAGCACGATAAGCAGCCCCAGGAGCAGGACCAGCAGGGGGATCAGCACAAACTCAAGGACCCGGTTATACCAGGCATTCCCGGTCACCAGGCTTAACAGCGGGTCATAGACCATGGTATAGGTGAAAACAACTATTGTGGACAGGATGACAAGGTTTAAGAGGAAGGGGACCGCGAAATACTTCATCATTCCCCTGCTCGAACGGATGAATCGTAATGTCCGCGGGGCGGCGAAGAGTCCCCGGAAGAAGGAATCGTCCGCCCTGGCATCATCCCTGAATAGCTGTGCGCGTATCTTCCCCATTTCCCTGATCATTCCTCCGGGATCGCTGTCTCTTTCCAGGCAGCCCGCCTGAGCCGGTCCATGATGGCAATCCCCAGGCCATGCTCCGGCACCGGTTCGGCGATGATGACTTTCACCTTCATCCTGTCAAGGCGGTGGAGCGACGAGAAAAGGTTCGCCGCGGCTTCCTTCAGGTCGCCGTCAACGGAAAGAATTTCCGCCCGGTTTTCGGGTATGTCACAGGCAGGCTTTTTGAACAGGAGAAACGCAGCGTCGCTCCGCGAAAAATCAATTTCACGGATGCTTGCGGCGAGAATCACCGGGATTGACGGCGAATAGTGCGACGGCAGCTGGCCCGGAGCCTCGGGGCCCCTGGCCGCCTCCGGCCTTCTCTCCACCGGGCCGATGACGGCCTCGATCTCTTCGATGGGGACGCCCCCGGGCCGCAGGATGACGCTTTCCTCGCCGGCGAGTTTTATTATCGTGGACTCGACGCCCACCGCGCAGTCTCCGCCGTCGATGATCATGTCCACGCGGTCCCCCAGCTGCTCGAGGACATGGAACGCCTTGGTGGGGCTGATGTACCCGAAACGGTTGGCGCTGGGCGCCGCGATGGGCGTGCCCGAACCCATGATCAGGTCCCGGGCTATCAGGTGGTCAGGCATCCGTATCGCCACGGTATCAAGGCCGGCCGTGACAATCTCCGGCACCAGCTCGTGCTTCGGCAGGACCATGGTCAGGGGCCCGGGCCAGAACCTGCCGGCGAGCCTTCCCGCCCGCCTGTCGAGGCCGTCCGTCAGCCTCTTCATCTGCGAGAGATCGGCTATGTGGACGATGAGGGGGTCGAAGAGGGGGCGGTTTTTCGCTTCAAATATCCGCGCCACCGCGAGGGGATTGAAGGCGTCCGCGCCGAGACCATAGACCGTCTCGGTGGGAAAGGCCACGATCCCCCCCGATCTGATGATGGCGGCGGCCTTCCGCATCACTCCCCGTGAGGGATGGGAAATCTCCATCGCCCTGTCCTTTTTTTTATGTATAAATGGAATATCCATTTCCCCGAGCACCGCAGGTACGGATTATCACGTCACCCTCAGAACCTTCCGGTACTGAACAAAAAAATTCAACAAAAATACATTTCAACGGCTAAAATTATGACCGTTGCAAAGCCCGTCATTGATCCGGTTTTAATATTTCTTGACAAAACCCCCGATGGGATTGATTTTCCCCAGCAGCAAAGGCATCAACCCATGAAACCGGAACTGGAATATCAGAAGAAACTCATCTCCCCGGAAGACCTCCTGGGGATAATCAAGCCGGGGAACAGGGTGTTTCTGAGCAGCGGCCCTGCCATGCCGTCGCGGTCGGTGGAAGCCATCGTTTCAACGGAAAACGTCAACATCCAGGACCTCGAGTTGATCCAGCTCATCACCCTCGGCGACATGCTCACGGGGGAGGCATGCTACGAGCGAAAATACCGTCTCAAGACCTTCAACATCGGCGAGAGCATCAGCTGCGAATTCAGCGAGGGGAACGTCGATTTCATCCCCGCGAACCTGATGGAGATCCCGCTTCTTCTGAAGAGCGGCGCCGTGGGCATCGATGTCGCCATCGTCACCGCATCGCCGCCGGACCGGAACGGCTTCATGAGCCTGGGAGTCGCGGTGGACGTGTCCAACATTGCCGTGCAGAAGGCGCCGGTCGTGATAGCGGAGATCAATCCCGCCATGCCGGTTACCTTCGGCGAGACCATGATCCACCTCAACCAGGTGCACCACGTGATCGAGAGCGACCGGCCCATACTGGAGCGGCCATGGAAAAAATGGGATGACCAGCTGGACCGCATTGGCTGGCATATCGCCAACCTCATCGAGGACGGCTCCACCGTGTCGCTCCACGCGGGCCGGACCTACGACGCCATAGCCTCTTACCTGAAGGGGAAGCGGAACCTGGGCATCTACACCAACGTCATTTCCGACTGGGTCATGGAGCTGGTCGAGGCCGGCGCCATACCCTACAACCGGAGCCGCTACCGGGGCGGGCAGGTAACCTCCAGCTACTGCTACGGCACGCGGGCCCTCTATGACTACGTGGACCGCAACCCGATCTTCGAGTTTTACCCTATCGCCCGCCTGGTGAACCCGAGCGTCACCCGGCGGATACCGAACATGATAAGCATCATGAACGTCCAGCAGATCGACGTGTCGGGCGAATCGGTCATATTCTACCCCGGCGACAACCTCCTCTCCGGCTACGAGAGCAAGTTCATCTTCGCCATGGGGGCGGCCCTGTCGAAACGGGGGAAGACCATCATCGCGGTCAGGTCCGTTGACCCGGAAGGGAACAGCAATATCGTCCTCTCCCACGACCGCAACCGCCAGCGGGTCCGTGCCACACTGGGGTACGCCCGGTACGTCGTGACCGAATTCGGCGTCGCGAACCTCTTCGGCAAATCGATCCGCGAGCGTGTACTTTCCCTCATCGACATCGCCCACCCGGACCACCGGGAGAGCCTGCTGGAACAGGCCAAACAGTTCGGCTACGTGTACAAGGACCAGATCTATGTCATGAAGAACGCCCGGCACTACCCCGTGGAACTGGAAACCATGAAATCCTTCAAGGACGGCCTGGAAGTGAAGTTCAGGCCCATCAAGCCCTCCGACGAGGACATGATGCGGCGCCTGTTCTACCAGTTCTCCGATGAATCGAAATACCTCCGCTACTTCGCAAGGATACAGACCATGCCCCACCGGAAGATGCAGGAGTACGTCAACATTGATTACGTCGACACTGTTTCCATCGTGGGGATCATTACCAGGAACCGCTCAGAGGAGATCATTGCCGAGGCGCGCTATTCATATTACCAGCGTGAAAAGATCCACGAGGTTGCCTTCATTGTCGACGAGGTGTACCAGGGCAAGGGGATCGCATCCTTCCTGGTCGAGTACCTCCTCAAGATAGGGAAGGAACGGGGTCTCAAAACGCTGCAGGCCAACGTCTTGCCGGAAAACAAGAAAATGCTCAAGGTCTTCGACAAATCGAGAGTGGGCCACACGGCAAAATATTCCGAGGGCGTCATTGTCGTAACATTCAATTTGCAGTAATACGTATATTTAATGTAAAGGAAAACAGTCATGAAGAACTATCTATCAATAATTTTTTGCTTCGCCCTGGCCGCGGCATTGCTGCAGCCGGCCTCGGCCGGGAAGCCCGGTCCAGTCACGCCGGAAGAATCTGACCGCGTCATTGCCCTGGCCTTTGAACGGGGCATCGGGCTCTACAAAAAATACAGCGGCGTGGAATCGGTGCGGAAAGAGACCATTTCGGAATATGATCCAGAAACCAGCAAGCTCAGGAGCGTCTCGGAAGTGACCATGAAGCGGAAGGACTATTTTTACAAGGATCCCGAGATCACGGTCCTCACCTATAAAAAAGACGGCAAGGAGATGGAGCCCTCGAAATTCCGCGTCATGAAATCCATGCCCTTATATCCCGTGTTCGACGCCAGGGGACGTGAAAACTACCTGGTTACCGTGGCTGAAAAGATCAGGCGTAACGGCAGGGAATGCTACCGCATACAGGTGGAGCCGAAAAAGCAGACGTCGCGGCATTTCAAGGGCAGCCTGTATGTCGCGGTAAGCAGCATGGAAACGCTTTTCATTGAAGGGACTATCGCGAAGCTGGACTTCCCGATCAGGGAATTCAGGATCGCCCTTGTCACCCGGAAGCTTGACGATGTGCCGGTGGCGGAATCAGGAGAAGTCCATGTGCGGATCAGGGTGCCGGTTTTCTATCCCGACACCATGTTTGTTTCCACCATCGCGGCACTGGAAACAAGGCTGATCCGGTAAGCAGCGCACGGCATGCCATGCGTGCATTTTCAGCCTTTATTCATTTGAGGCGTAGGTGCTTATGATCTTCTCCCAGACCGCGGTGAGGGCCGGATCAGTGGAGCTTGCGATGCGCGAATTGCGCAGCACGTCAAACCGGCCGCCCTCCAGCCAGGTGTAGATGCGGGAGGCCGCGACCGCGGCGTTGTCAGTCCCGTGGCAGACCTTTACCAGTCTCCGCATTTCTTCCAGGGAGAAAAAATTCCGATAACCGTTCAGGATAATAACGAAGAAGGTCCCGTCCTTACCCTCCTCGATGGCCGCCGTGGCAGCCGGGGGTTTCGGGGCAGCCAGTTCCTTCTTCAAGGAATATTCCTTGAGCACCCGCTCGTTATGGGCCAGGATTGCGGCATCCTGTATGAGTTTTTTCAGGCTAAGATCATCAAGGGTTGATGCCAGCGCTGAAATCTGGGCCAGCATCTGCTTCCGGAGGATTTTATTTTTAACATCGGCCTTTTTTGCCGGCGGTTTTGACACAGCGGAAGTTTTTTTAACCGCTTTCGGTTTCTTGACAGCTTTCGGTTTTACTGCCGCCTTTGACTTTTTGACGGCTGCTTTCTTTACAGAGGCCTTTTTTGGTGATTTTTTCGGTCGCGATGATTTCAATGTAGCTCCTTTTTTAGCCATCTTCCCCCACCCTCCTATATTGTCCTTTCAAGAATCGCTAGTGACTGTACACTAGCATAGGGAGCAAAGAAAATCAATACTTTTCTGAGTTTTTACAGCCTTGTGAGGGTGAAAAACTTTAAATCACATGGTTTCCAGGCGCCCCGGGGAGCGTATTTTACTCTAATTTCACTTGACGGGGGGATTCCAGCTGGAATTAAGTAACAAATCGACGGGGCCGACATCCTTTAGTATGGATAGCCGCGGTTCGCATACTCTGCCGCAGGTTCGAGGCCGATGGACTGACATGAAACGAGACTTTAAATACCGCGAGATTCCTTACAATTATACATCCTTTTCGGATCGCGAGATAATCCTGAAATACTATGACCAGGAGACCCTGGACATAATCGATGCCCTGCGCCATCAGCGTGTCACCGGCCGCAGCGCCAAGCTCCTCAACGAAACAATAGGCGATTTCTTTATAATAGACAGGAATCCCTACATCTATAACGACTATCTGGAAGACAAGGCCAAGCTTCGCCGGCTGAAGAAACTCCATGAAAAGCGGATGGCCATCATCTCTTCCGCGGCCAACAACAATCCCCTGGTCGCCAGGCTCCTCGAGCGCACCCGGAGCCTCGACCAGGCTTTTTTCGACGGCTTTGCCGCAACAAAACGGTTCCGCTTCAGGGCAATGCATGAACTCCACCAGGCCACGGCGCGTGACAATATCCATTTTGGACCCTTTCACCGCGTGGCCCATGTCACCGATGCCTCCGACTGGCGCGTGGAATACCCGGCCGTCGTGGTTTACCCCGACGCCGTCAGCGAAATACCGGGACTTATCCGCGCGGCGCGGCGCCTCGGCCTGGCGGTCATCCCCCGGGGCGGCGGCACGGGACTTACCGGCGGGGCCGTACCGGTACAGAAGGACACCCTCGTCATCAACACGGAAAAGCTCAGGGCCATCCGGCCCATTACAACCGTACAAGAAGCCGGGCAGGATATCCCCGTTGTTACCGTTGAAGCGGGTGCGGTCACGGACGACGTGATCGAGTACTGCGTGCACCACGGGTATATCTTCGCCACTGATCCGACATCGGCCTGGGCCTCCACCATCGGCGGGAACATAGCCGAAAACGCCGGCGGGAAGAAGTGCGTCATGTGGGGCACCGCCATCGACAACCTCCTGAGCTTCCGCATCGTGAACGCCGCGGGCCAGGTCCTCGAGGTGAAGCGCCGCGATCATCCCTATCATAAAATCCGCGAAGACGATATCGTGACATTTGACGTGACCCGTGACGGCCAGCTCCTGAAAACCATAGCCCTGCGGGGCACCGACATCAGGAAAAAAGGCCTGGGCAAGGATATAACCAACAAGGCCCTGGGAGGGCTCCCGGGCGTTCAGAAGGAAGGAGGCGACGGCATCATCATCGACGCGACCTTCATTCTGTACCGGCCCTTTGCCTGCCGGCGCACCATCTGCCTCGAGTGCTTCGGCACAAACATGAAAAACGCGGCCATGGCCATCGTGAGCATCAAGAACGCCTTCGCGGGAGAGGAAGGAGCGAACCTCACGGCGCTGGAACACTTCGACGAGCAATACGTATCAGCCGTCAACTACCGCAACAAGTCGGGGCGCATCGAACGGCCCAAGGCCGTTCTCCTTATCGACGTGGAATCGAACGACCAGGCAGACGTCGACGCCGCCTGTGCCAGGATCATAGCCATCGTGAAGCCGTTCAACACGGAGGCCATGGTGGCGCGCACCGAAGCCGAGGGGACCCTGTTCTGGAGCGACAGGAAAAACCTGGGCGCCATTGCCAAACACACCAACGCCTTCAAACTGAATGAGGACATCGTCATACCCCTTGAAGCTTTGCCCGCCTTCGCCGATTTTGTCGAACGGCTGAATTTACGGAAGGAACTGTCGAACGGCCTGAATTGCATCAAACGCGCCGACGAATACCTGGTAAACCGCGACCGCGCCGAGCTCCAGGAGTTCACCCTCGGCCGCATTGACGCCTGCCGCGCCCACCTCGACGAGGTGAAGCAGCGGTATACCGCCTGGCTGGAGCAGCTTGACGATCCCGGTCCCGACGGCGTTTTCCGCCGGGTGCAGGACGGCGCAATCTCCCTGTCCTTCAAGGAAGACGTGACGGGGTTTATCCCGAAAATACTCCACGGCTATACCGAAATAATCAATGGCATCAACGACGCCATCGTCGCCGAACGAAAGAGAAAGGTCATCATCGCCACGCACATGCACGCCGGCGACGGGAACGTGCACGTGAACATCCCGGTCCATTCCAACGATTACGCCATGATGCAGGAGGCGGACGAGACCGCCGCCATCGTCATGAAGCAGGCGGTCGCCCTGGGCGGCGTCATATCGGGTGAGCACGGCATCGGCCTCACCAAGCTCCGCTTCATCGACCGCGCGATACTCGACGACTTCGACCGGTACAACCGGGAAACCGATCCCGACGACATCTTCAATCCCGGCAAACTCACGGCGGATTTTCCCCTCTCGCGCATCTACACGCCGTCGTTCAACCTCCTCGAACTGGAGGCCTTTATACTCGAAGCGACGGACCTCGAGGAACTGATGGGGTCCATGGCTTCATGCGTCCGCTGCGGAAAATGCAAGGCCGTGTGCAACACCCATTACCCGGGAGGCACCATGTTCTTCAATCCCCGGAACAAGATCCTCGGGGTGGCCCTGGTCATGGAGGCGGTCCTCTATGACGCGCAGACGTCCACGACCTTCTTCAAGAATTTCCGGAAGCTGCAGGAAATTTCGGACCACTGCACCATCTGCCATAAATGCTCTGTCCCGTGCCCGGTCAAGATCGACTTCGGCACCATTACCCTCATGATACGGAAACTCATGGTGGCGCGCCATAAAAAGAGCTTTAAGCTCGTTACCCAGCTCGCGCTCTTCTACCTGCGCCGCAAGGGCTATTACTTCAACATGGCGGTGCGCCCCCTCATGTACAAGCTGGGCTTTAACGCGCAGAGGATCGGCTATTTTCTTAACCGGCCGTTCCGGGCCCTCACCAGGGGAATTATGCCGAAGATCAATGCCATTCTCAGCTCGCCGCTGCCGGGAAATGCCGGCGAGCGGTCCCTGCGGGAGCGCCTGCGGCTGAAGGGAGCCCATAACATCTTCTCTTTTGAAAACCCGGACCAACCCGTGAAAAAGAGCGTTATCTATTTCCCGGGCTGCGGCTCGGAGCGGATGTTCCCGGAGATAAGCATGGCGGTCATTGCCCTTCTTTACCGGGCCGGTGTCCGGGTAGTGATCCCTCCCGAATACCTCTGCTGCGGCTACCCCTTCCTGGCCAACGGCCAGGATGACCGGGCCAACATCAAGAGCTACGAGAACCGCATACTCCTGCATCGCATCGCCGACATCATCGGCTACATGGACATTTCCGACATCATAGTTTCCTGCGGCACCTGCTTCGACATGCTGGAGAAGTACGAGGTGGAGAACATTTTCAGCGGCGCCCACCTCACGGATATCGGCGAATTTATATACCGCGAGGACCTGTACCGGGCCGAGCCCGGTTTGCACCTGCCGCTCATTTACCACGAGCCGTGTCACACGCCCATGAAGGCGGCCGGAAGCGAAAAGGTGATCACGAAACTTTTCGGCACGGCCCCCCGCAGCGTCCCCTACTGCTGCGGCGAAGCGGGGACGATGTCGATGTCCCGGCCGGACATCTCGGAAACCATACGCGACCGCAAGACCCTCCTGGTAACAACCGCGGAAACGGGGAATGACGAACTGATCCTCACCGCCTGCCCCAGCTGTGTGCAGGGACTGTCACGGAGCCGCCGTGAAACCGGCCTCGCCGCGAAACATGTCGCGGTGTACGCGGCGGAACAGTTCCTGGGCGAACGCTGGAAACGCGATTTTCTCCGCGAAATCAGGAAGCGGGGACGCGAAACGATCCTCTTCTAATCAGCAAAACCGCTGTTTTTTCATTTATCGGTCAGTGAAGCGCCATCCTTACTGACGCATGCCCGGATTTCCCCTACACCTATTTTTTTATTATGGTACCGGCTATTTTTATATTTTTTTTGTTTTCCCGGGACATAACCACTAAATTGAGGAATGGTTGTTTTGAAGAGGTGTTATTTGTTTTAATGTGAATTATTAGCTTTTATTTTAACCGGCCGCGAGAATAAAGGCGGCGAACAATAACACATTCTTTGAAATAAAGCACGGGGCTTTTTTGTAGGTAGAGTGCAATGATAAGGAAAGCAATTATATCATTAATACTATCTGCAACCGCCTTTTTCAGCTGTAGCAATAGACTTGTGGATAATCCCGATACCCCGCTCTCCCTGTTTAATTTCAGGAACGATCTGTATGTGGCATCCATAAGCCCTTCAAACGGCCAGGTTGATGTGCCGGTTTCCACGACCATCCAGGCAACCTTCTCAAAAGAAATAACCTTTTCATCAATCACGGGCAAGACATTTGTCGTGGCCGATGACGCCTACATACCCATTACCGGAACCTATTCCTATGACGCGGCAGCAAAGACAGTGACCTTTTGCCCGACGGCCGTCCTTTCGAACCTCACCGAGTATAATGTCCTGATAACCACGGATGTCACCGATATGGACGGGAACAGGATGACCGGGGAGTCATTCTGGTACTTCACCACCATATTGACCGGAACTGTCCCGAACCCGACCTTCACACCGGCGGCCGGGACCTATGAAGGAACGCAATACATAGTCCTTGATTGCACGGAACCGAGCGCGACTATCAGGTATACCCTTGATGGATCCGATCCCAGCAATTCCCACGGCATCGTGTACTCGGGCCCTATCACTGTTGATGTCAATACCGCCAACCCCGTAAAGGCCATCGCCTACCGTGCCGGCTATACCGACTCTTCGATCACCCCGGCATCGTATTTCATACAGGTGATGACCCCGACGATTTCCCCGGCCGCCGGAACATACAGCGCCAGCCAGACTCTTTCGCTTTCCACGGCGACACCTGGCGCAGAAATATATTACACGATTAATGGTGTGGATCCCACAACATCAGACTTTAACTACTCACTGACTGGCCCCTTCCCGGTAGCGGTTACTACGACCGTTAAAGCGATAGCGACAAAACCGTTTATGACTGACAGCCCGATATTAATAGCTCCGTACACTATAAATCTCTTACAGGTGGCACCGCCGGTTTTCTCCCCGGTCCCCGGATCATACACATCATCCTTCACGGTCTCAATGACCAGTGCGACACCAGGGGCCGTTATCCGGTACACCACGGACGGATCGACCCCTACATCAGTCTACGGAACCATCGGGACCTCCGTGACAGTTTCCGACACCATGACCCTGAAGGCTATAGCCTATTTTGGCGGCATGACCGATTCCCCGGTCGCCACCGGCGTGTATGTAATCGCACCTAAGCTTGTCTTGATACAGCCGAGCAAGGGCCCGAATACCGCCCCGATTTCCGTGACTATCACCGGCGCCAACTTCAAACCAGGAGCGACGACCAAACTCACACTGTCGGGACAGCCGGACATTGTCGGGCAGTCTCTCACCGTCGTCAGCAGCAGTTCCATAACCTGCACCTTTGATATAACCGGGGCCTATGAGACAAAATGGGATGTAGTCGTGACCAATACCGACGGCGGATCATCCGTCAATGTCAGGAGCTTCAGGATCTATTGAGCAACTGCTCCCGTGTCTTATGACTGCCCTGCACGATTCGACGGCCGCGTGATTGCGAGTGCGGCGGATAAAACCACAATAAAAAAGACCACTCCGTACGAAGTGGTCTTTTCCTGCGTAATCAATTCATAATCAGGAGAGGCGCTTCTCCAGGGCCGCGAGTTCATCGATGAGTTCTTTGGGGAGCCTTGCGCCAAACCTGGCATAGTGTTCCTTGATCAGGCCGATCTCCTTTTTCCAGCCTTCCCGATCGACGGAAAGGAGCTCTTTCATGTCAGCCTCGCTCACGCCGGAGAGCCCGGAAATATCAATGGCGTCCGGAGCGGGCATATAGCCGAGAGGAGTCTCCACGGCCTTCCCTTCGCCGCTGCAGCGTTCGAATACCCACTTGAGGACCCGGCTGTTCTCGCCGTAACCCGGCCAGAGCCATTTGCCGTCCCCTGTCTTGCGGAACCAGTTAACATAGAATATCTTTGGAAGCTTGTCCGCTGAAGACCTCTTCCCGGTTTCAATCCAGTGCTTGAAGTAGTCCCCCATGTGGTAACCGCAGAAAGGAAGCATCGCGAAGGGGTCGCGGCGCACGGTGCCATGGTCCAGGTCAAGGGCCGCTGCCGTTATCTCGGAGCCGACAATGGAGCCGAGGAACACGCCATGGTTCCAGTTAAAGGACTGATGCACCAGGGGAATCGTGCTGGGACGGCGGCCGCCGAAAAGGAAGGCGCTGATGGGCACCCCGTTCGGGTCTTCCCACCCGGGATCGATGCCGGGGCACTGCCGCGCCGGCGCGGTAAAGCGCGCGTTGGGATGGGCCGCGGGCTTGTCCGATTTGCCTTCCTCCCACTCGTTGCCGGTCCAGTCGATAAGCTTACCCGGTGCCTTGTAGCCGATCCCCTCCCACCAGACATCTCCGTCCCCGGTGAGGCCGACATTGGTATAGATGGTGTTGCGGTCGATAGACCTCATGGCGTTGGGGTTTGACTGCATCGAGGTCCCCGGCGCCACGCCGAAAAAGCCCGCCTCGGGATTGATGGCGTAGAGGCGGCCGTCCTTTCCGAATTTCATCCATGCTATATCGTCGCCCACGCACTCCACCTTCCATCCGGGGACGGTGGGAATGAGCATGGCCAGGTTGGTCTTGCCGCAGGCTGACGGGAACGCGCCGGCGATATATTTCTTTTCGCCTTTCGGATTGGTGATGCCGAGGATGAGCATGTGCTCCGCGAGCCATCCTTCCTCCCGCGCGATCACCGAGGCGATGCGGAGCGCCAGGCATTTTTTTCCGAGAAGGGCGTTTCCGCCGTAACCGGAGCCGTATGACCAGATGGCGTGCTCTTCGGGAAAATGGGAGATGTATTTTTTATCCAGCGGCGCGCAGGGCCATTTGCCGTTGTCGCTTTCGCCTGGTTCCAGCGGCTTGCCTACCGAATGCATGCAGGGAACGAAATCGCCCGTTTCCCCGAGCACATCGAGGACCTTTTTCCCCACGCGGGTCATTATATGCATGTTCACCACCACGTAAGGCGAGTCGGTTATCTCGACGCCGATCTTCGATATGGGGGACCCCACCGGGCCCATGCTGAAGGGGATGACATACATCGTGCGTCCCTTCATGCAGCCCCTGTACAGGTCCTTCATGATTCCCTTTAACTCGTTCGGGTCGATCCAGTTGTTCGTGGGGCCCGCTTCATCCTTCGTCCGGGAAGCTATATAGGTCCGGTTTTCCACCCGGGCCACGTCGGAAGGGTCAGACCGGAAGAGATAACAGCCGGGGAGCTTGTTTTTATTAAGGGGCGTGGCTATTCCCTCATCGACCGCTATTTTGATCATGCGGTCATATTCTTCTTTCGAACCGTCGCACCAGTGAATTGCATCAGGGGTCGTCATGGCAGCCATTTCATCGACCCATTTAACCAGTTTCTGATTTTCAGTCATCGCCCTTCTCCTGTAGTGCCGGCAGTACTAGCCTGTGCCTGCACGGCATTAATTTCTTCAGCTCCCCCCGGGGTCCATCCTTTAGCACCGGCCATGTTAGTCAAGCAAAAAGATTGGTCCCGGTATTACCGTCAGGTGAGAAAATAGCATGAAAAGAACCAGGCCTTAAAGATGACATGGGCACATCAGCATTATCGCGGGTGTGCCCATGGTCTCAGCAATCTGGATCGATTAAGCGGTGATGCGCCGTTACACGATGCCGTACGCCAGCATTGATTTCGCTACCTTGAGGAAACCGGCTATATTCGCTCCCATGACATAGTCGCCTTTTTTCCCATACGCTTCAGAGGCGCTCAGGCACGACTTATGGATGCTTTTCATGATGCCGTGCAGCTTGGCGTCCACTTCTTCGCGGCTCCATAACAGCCTCATGCTGTTCTGGGTCATCTCGAGGCCGGAGGTTGAAACGCCGCCCGCATTGGCCGCCTTGCCGGGGCCGTACAGGACATTGTACTCCTGGTATACCTTGATGGCGTCCGGGGTGGAAGGCATGTTCGCGCCTTCGCTGATGCAGTAACAGCCGTTCTTGACGAGGGCCTCGGCGTTCTTCGCGTTGATCTCGTTCTGGGTCGCGGAGGGAAACGCGCAGTCGACTTTCAGGCTCTGTTCCCTGATCACGTCCCATACGCTCAGGCCTTCGAAATACTTGGCATTGTACTTGGCTGCGTATTCCTTTATCCTGCCCCGCCTGACCTCTTTCAGGTCGATGACGTAGCTCAGTTTGTCCTTGTCGATCCCCTTTTCGTCCACGATGGTTCCGCTGGAGTCGCTCAGTGTGATGACTTTACCGCCCAGGGCGTTTATTTTCTCAACCGTATACTGGGCCACGTTGCCGGAGCCGCTCACGGCGCATATCCTGTCATTGAAATCCTTGCCCTGCGTGGCGAGCATTTCCCCGGCGAAATAGACCGAGCCGTAGCCGGTCGCTTCCGGCCGGACGAGGCTTCCGCCGTATTCAAGGCCTTTTCCGGTAAGGACGCCGGTATGCTCGTTCCTGATTTTCTTGTAGTAGCCGTACAGGTAGCCGATCTCCCTGCCGCCGACGCCGATGTCGCCCGCGGGCACGTCGCAATCCGCGCCGATGTGGCGGAAGAGCTCGCGCATGAAGGACTGCGTGAATTTCATGACTTCCATGTCCGATTTCCCTTTCGGGTCAAAGTCGGAACCTCCCTTGGCGCCGCCCATGGGAAGGGTGGTGAGGGAGTTTTTGAAGATCTGCTCGAATCCGAGGAACTTTATGATCCCCAGGTTGACGGAGGGGTGGAACCGCAATCCGCCCTTGTAGGGACCGATGGCGTTGTTGAACTGGACCCTGAAGCCCCTGTTCACCTGGACATCGCCTTTATCGTCAAGCCAGGGCACGCGGAACATGATGGTCCTGTCCGGTTCCACGATTCTCTCATATATTTTTGCTTTTACCAATTCCGGGTGCTTCTTGACTGTAGGCTCAAGAGTTGTCAGAACTTCTTCTACAGCCTGGTGAAATTCCTTCTGCTCGGGATCCTGCCGCCGTACCTTATCGATGACCTCGTTGATTACACTGGACATAGACTTCTCCTTATTAAGATTAAGATAACGTAGTGCCTGTTTTAAGATAGACCGTGATCAACTGTGATAATGAAAACGCAAAACAGCGCGAAAACGATTGGTCTGATTTAGCTTTATTAAAAATACCATTAGTAAGGCTAAAACATTAGTACAGCTAAAGTTTCATGGAAAAATTGTCAATATTAATGAAGCGCCGGTGATGCCGTTGTATGTTACATGTGTGTAAACTTTTTGAATCATCCGGAATAAACTGAGCTGTCACTCAGTGTGTAAATTGGAAAATAAACCTGAATAGAAGTTATCACATTAATTAAATTTTTAAGTGCCGCTCATGTCATCACGAGCGCAGCGAAGTAATTAGAAGGCAGGCAAACAATACGACACCATCCCCCTACTCCCCATGCTCATAGCATATCAGCTTCTGGATATTGATATCAGCGATGAGCCGTATCGCGTAATTCACGTCATGGACGTACAGGACATCAGCAAAATCGGCTTCATCCCCGAGAATATCAGCGGCGATATTCGGATAGTTGTCTATTATTGACCGGTCGAAATTCATCTCATCTTTTTCCGGAATTATCGCTATGTAGTAGGTGTCGCTCTCCACTATATCCTGAAAAAAATGTGTCCCGTAGGAAATATCCGGGATCAGGTCATCCCTCATGACGGCGATTTCAACGATGACCGACGCGTTGTTTATTTCGAAATATTTCACGGGGACCCCGAGGGACGGATCAGCATCACCGGGAACTCATTGCGGTTGCCTGCCTTCCTGTTGATTTTACCGATGAGGTGGGCAAGGCTGTACTTGTCAGACAGGGGGAGCTCGCTGTATTTCCGGGGATCCACGTAGATGACCCACTTTATATCGGAAGCAATGCATCCCCCGAGAAAATTGCCCTCGCTCCTGAAGAAGATTTTATCCGGGAGAACATTCTCCGGAATGCGCACGTTGCCCTGGTTGCAGCGAAAATGCTGCGGGCGGCACTGCAGCAGGTTGATCCGGTAATTGCCGTCAGCGGTGAAATTAAGGGTATACTCGATATCCAC
>CAZZHU010000059.1:1211-22338 GCA_964654045.1 uncultured Leptospirales bacterium | reverse complement strand
GGCCTTGGCGCAAAGGCCCCCTATAACTTGCGCGCCCCGCTCCGGGGCATATACTTAAAATTCCACCGCCGTCTTCATCGCCTTAAAGAACGACTTGCGCACGTTAACATCGATCATCTTTTTATAATCTTCAATCCTGAACGTATGGGTAAGCATGTCATCCACGCGGACTTTCTTTTTCGCGATCAGGTCAAGGGCCATCTCGAATGCCTGTTTCCTGCCGCCCTTCACCGCGTTATAGCGGTACCCGTAGCATCCCCTGACAGTCTGCAGCTTGAGCCAGAGGGGCGTGAGGTCCAGTGTAACCTCCTTGCCGATGCCGACCACGGAAAGGGTCCCGTTCGCTGCGAGAATCCTGAGCGAGTTGTTGATGGTGTCCCGGTGTCCCACGGTATCGAATATGCGGTCGAACCCTCCCATCACGATCCGCTCTCCCAGGAGAGGCTTGTACGCCCTTCCCCCCGCGATGTCCACCGCCGCGTCGATCAGGCCGCCGCCGATGATCCTGTCGGCCCCCGACTCTTTCGCATAGGCCGCAGCGAATCCGGACGGCTCCACAACGGTGATGTCGCAGCCGCTCCCCAGTGCCCGTATCGACTTGACCACCATGGAGCCGATCACCCCGCCGCCGATGACCAGGACCCGGTCGCGTCTGTCCGGCATGTTGTCCAGGACCGCCTGCAGGCCCACCGCCAGGGGTTCGGCCAGGCATGCCGATTCAGGTGAAACCCTGTCCGGCACCCTGTAGACCTGGCTTTTATGCGCCACCAGGTATTCGGCGAAACCGCCATTCACGTCTTTGCAGATACCGATGAACATTCCCGGCGCGAAGGAGCCTTCGGCAAAATTCTCACAGCAACCCGGTATTCCCGCGGCGCAGCTCCGGCATACAGGCTGAATCCCCCGCGTATCGCAGTTGAGCATCGGCATCGCCGTGACCAGGTCCCCCTTTTTCACCGATTTGACGCCGATTCCGGCTTCTACGACCTCCCCGCAGAACTCGTGGCCCGGCACGCAGGGAAAGGAGGTAAAGGGCGAAGCGGAGGGCGAATCCTTCGCGAACATGAGGTTGATGTCGCTCCCGCACACCCCGCAGAGCCTGGTCCTGATCTTCACCCATTCCGGCGACGGCAGCTCCGGCTCGGGCATGTCGACAAGCTTGATTGTTGAAAAGGGCCCGTTGTAGCAGAATTTCACGCTCAGTGGCCGGAGCGCCTGGAGCGCCACGTAACGCAGCGAATCGATATTGAGCATTAATGCTTTCATGACATGCCTCCTGACTAACCCCGGGTTTAAACCCGGGGTTAATAGCGTTTATTCCATTTTAAGCGATTGATAGAAAAGCGGCGTCGCCGGGCTCGTCACCGTCGGATCGGTCATCACGTTCACGCAGGCCGGCTTGCCGGACGCGAAAGCCCGTTCCAGGGCCGGTATGATATCCTCGTCCCTGGTCACAAACTCGCCATAGCCGCCGAGGCCCTCGACCACCTTCTCGTAATGCCGCGTTCCGAGTTCCGAGCATTGGAGGCGGTCCTTCCCGATGGATAGCTCCTGGCTGTGCTTGATCATGCCCCAGGCGCAGTCATTGTTGACCACGACCACCACCGGTATATTGTGGCGCACCATGGTGTCGAACTCCATGGCGTTGAAGCCGAAGGAGCCGTCCCCGTTCAGTACCACGACCTTCTTGTCGGGCCGGGCCAGCTTTGCGGCCATGCCGAAAGGAATACCGGTGCCGAGACAGCCAAAGAGACCGGAAGAGGTCGCGATGACCCCGGCCTTCTGCCGCGTCGAGAAACCGAGCCCGAAATAGCTGGTATCCCCACCATCGGCCACGTAGATCGCATCGTCGCCGGCGACCTTCTGTATCTGCGCCACCAGCCGCACCGGGTGGATTGAATCGGAAGCCGTCTCGCGCATCCGGTGTTCATAATCAAGCAACGAGCGGCCGGCTGACTTCAGGGTCTTTGCCCACTCGCCATGGTCATTTTTATTTACCAGGGGAGTAAGCTGCTCGAGCACCGAACCGACATCGCCCACCAGGCCCGCGTCGGCCATGCGGTTCCGGTCGATCTCGTGAGGATCGATGTCTATCCTCACGACCTTTACCGAAGGCGGTATGATGTTTCCCGACTGGAGAATCCAGTTGAAGCGCAGGCCGGCGGAGATAATCACGTCAGTCTGTCCGATCCCGAAAAAAAGGCCCAGGCTCCCCATGTCCATCACGGAATTGGGATGGTCGTCCGGCAGCTCGCCCCTGCCGTTATTCTGGAGCATGAAAGGAATGCCGCTCTTTTCTATGAATTTCCGGAGGCTCTCCGAGCAGGCGCTGTAACCCACGCCGGAGCCGCCGAGGAAAAGGGGCTTCTTCGCATTGTTGATGATCTCCGCCGCCGTCTTCAGATCGGCATCATCGGGATGGACCGTGTACTTGCGGGTGGCGCGCACCGGCATGGGCACCGCTGATTCTTCAACCTTGATGTTGAGGATATCGGGAGGCAGTTCGAGGAACACCGGTCCCGGGCGCCCTTCCACCGCGTTGCGGAAGGCGATCGAGAGGTATTCGGGTATGCGCTTGATATCAAAGCAGGTGGCCGCCCACTTGGTGATGGGCCGAACAATGCTCATCTGGTTTATCTCCTGGAGGGCCCCCTTCAGGTCGTCCCGGATGGGGTGTCTGCCGCAGAGGACCACCAGCGGCGCGTTGTCCAGGTAGGCGTTGGCTATGCCCGTGAGGCCGTTGGCGAAGCCCGGCCCGGCCGTCAGGAAGCAGACGCCAGGCTTCCCCGTGTAAACGGACGTGGCGTGGGCCATCATGGCCGCCGCCTGTTCGTGCCGCACGTCTATCGTGCGTATTTTGTATTCCGTAAAGCCATCCAGCATCGATTCTATGTGACCGCCGGAAATGCCGAAGACGGTGTCGATTTTTTCAATCTCCTTTAGATACTTTCCGACCAGATGCCCGCCGTTTATCAGTGCCATTCTGTTCCTCCTCATTATTATTTTCATGTCATCGCGAGCATAGCGAAGCGATCGTTTCAATGATTGTTTCATGCATCATGCAATAAATGAATTCTTTGATGATTCTCAAACATATCACGATCAAGATTGCTTCGTCGCTACGCTCCTCGCAATGACAAGTTGTATTGCATATCCATCAGACAAAACACTCTCAGCCCCGGAATTCCCATTGCTCCCCCTCTCCATTTCATGGAGAGGGGGCCGGGGGGTGAGGATATATTAATGCGGATGCGCCGATCTACATCACCAGTTTCACCCCATCGTTGAACCACTGCGCGTAAAACGCCATACCGTCGAGCTTCATCAGGCCCGCGGCCGCGGCCTTGAACTGCTCCCCGTCGCTCTTCGACGCCATCACCCTGTATCCGGTCTTCGCGTCGGCCCATACGATGGCCGCGTCATAGGGATGATTGGCGCCGCCCCGGGTGAGCACTTTCCCCTGGTCAAAGATGAAAAGCCTTCCCCGCTTCCCGTCGGCCGTCTTGATCATGATTTTCACCTGGTGTATGGATCCGATATAGTTCCGGTACGCGGGCTTTCGTTTCGATGCCCATTGTAATACCTTGTGCAGCATGAACAGCAGAATCGTGAATCTCATAGGCGTCTCCTTGATATGGTTGTTCCGCGCGGCCGGCCTCTGCAGAGGCCGTCAGGCCTTGTCAGTGTAATTACTTCTCACCCACGCACCGATCTTCTCCTTCGCTTCTTCGTAGGATATCGTTGTCCGCCATCCCAGCTCCGCGCGTGCCAGTGCGGTGTCCACGTCATTGTCCCTGCCCAGGACCCCCACGTTGAGACGCGTCAGGGGCGAGCGGACATGGAGGGGATTGAGTATCTTTTCCAGCATAAGACCGATCAGCCATGCGAGTCTGAAGGGCAGGTTCCCCCGGGGGCGCTTTCCGATGAAAGACCCGAGCTCGGTGATGTATTCCTTCCAGGTCACGCTCCAGTCGTCCCGGAAGTGGTAGGCTTTGCCGGCGGCTATTCCCATGGTTCCGGCCCGGATGATGCCGTCCGCCAGGCTGTCCACGTACACGAAGCTCGAGCTGTATCGGCCATGGTCGAAGAGCGGGACCGGCATCTTTTTCATCTGGTCGATGATGTCCCGCACCCACACGCTCCCCGGGCCGGTCACGTTGGCGGGCCGCACGATGGTGCAGGCGATCCTCCCCCTGTCGTGATAGGACCGCACCAGGGCCTCGGCATCGGCCTTGGCGTCGTTGTAATACACCCCGGACTTCCGCGGAAGATCGGTCTCCTTCACGCCTTTCAGATGCCTGCCCATACCCATGGCCGCGATGGAGCTGACGTACACGAATCGCGACGCCTTCCCCGCCGCCTCTTGCAGGAGGTTCCCTGTGGCATCGTAAATGGCGCTGTAGAATTGCCTTTTTGTGCCCCAATCGGTGACGCGCCCCGCCAGGTGGAACACCGTGTCGATGCCGTCGCAGATGCCATGAAGGCTCTCCGGCCTGGTCAGATCGCCGCGCGCTATCTCCGCTCCCTGCTTCACCAGGGCGGAGACCTGTTCTTCCGGGAAGGCCAGGGCCCTGACCCGGTGTCCCCGCGCTACAAGCTCCTTAACAAGAACAGAGCCGATGAATCCCGTTGCCCCGGTGACCAGTGCTTTCATGGGCACTCCTCTCTTTCGATATCATGAAAACGCGGACCCGTCCGTAATGCGCCGCACCCTCTGTATCACATGGTCCTTATATAGCACACAATTCCCGGCCTGTCGACCGTTCTTATAAACTCATACGAAAAAATTCATTCCCTGTCATCGCGGACAACGTTGTGTGATTTTCTTATCATCCCCCCTGTCTCCCCGTGGGATAGTGCGCGCCGGAGACTGGGTGAGGTCATCCATCCGGGTGACAGGAGGGCTATCCGCCACCGCTGTTCTTGAACTCCCGCGGAGTCATGCCGGTCATTTTTTTAAAGGCGCTGTTGAAGGATGATTTCGAATTGAACCCCGCCTTGAAACAGATGGAGATGATGTTCGCATCGGGGTTGACGCGGAGGAGCTTCTTGGCCTCATCGATGCGGTACCGGTTTACGAAGTCCCAGAAGCCGGTGTTCATCCGTTCGTTCAGCAGCTGGGACAGCTGATGCGGCGTCATCGCGAGCCTTTCCGCCACGGCCGCAAGGGATATTTCGCTGTCCCGGAACAATCCTTCTTCGGTCATAAGCTCCTCGAGGCGGTCCCGGATGATGCCGGTATCAACGCCCCGGAGCATTGACTTCTCGTAGCGCTTCCTCTTGATCTCGCGCTTCAGCTCGAAGAAGAACTGCGGGTACGCACGAATACCGATGTACAGGGAGATGTGAACGCCCACGTTGATGATGCCCCCGCTGATGAACACCGCCGGATTCCTTCCCAGGAAACCGCCCAGCACCAGGGCGATTACCACAATTATACCGATGGCGATGTAGAGGATGAAGTTGAAGCCCCGCGGCGATTCGCTGATACTGACGTCCGACAGTGCGACTTGTATTATGGCAGCAACATAGATGAGGATGTGAACCACCGCCGCGGCAAGAGGGATGAACAACAATGAATTCAAAGGGTCGCGCAGCAAGCCGCCGATCAATTCCTGTTTCAACGCCATGGGCTGAAACTGGAACAGGACTTCCAGCGCGAAGCAGACCATGGCCGGGGCAAGATGAACCGCGGCCCGGTATGGCAGCGGGGTACCGCGATAGAGGAGGGTATGATAATAGAAGAGGTTCAGCGGCCCGATCATGAAAAGGGACGTTAAAAAAAGGAAGATTGACGCCGGGTATTCCGGCGGCACGCCGCGGGCAATCAGCGCGATCCCCAGCATTATCACGGCATTGAAGAGGTAAAAAAGTATTCCCGGCGCGCTCCCTCTGCCCGATTCGGGAATCATCTCAAGGGCCCGCAGGATGCAGAGGCCGCACCCGAAAAACGTTATTTCGATTCCCATGGGAACGAACATGCCGGTCAGGAACACTCCTGTTGAATCACTTTCCGCGCCACGCTTACAATCCCGATACCCTTATCATTTCGATCTCATTTCATCGCGAAGCTTCTTCATATCTTTCTTCTGCCGGCCCCGTTCCTCCCTGATCTTATCCTTGAGGGATTCCCTGTCCAGCTTCTTCTCCCTGAGCTCCTGTTTGAATTTCCGCACGCGGTCGTCGATCTCCTTCCTCAGCTCGGCGCTCTGGTTCCTGTATTCAGGGGTTGCCTGTATCTCGTTGATCTGTTTCATGAAGGATTCCCGCACTTCACGCCGTATCTCCGACATGGTCATCTTCCTTTTTTTGGCCAGGATGTCAAGCACCAGGTCCTTATTCAAGGCGAGGGACTGTCCCTCCATCACCATCTCGGCTATCTGCCGCTGGATCTCGCCGTTGGATACCGGATTCACCATGACCGAACCGGTGAATACATTGACCTCGGACTTGTTTTCATCACCGTCCACCTGGAACATGGTGCCACGTACCGACGCCACGTTGGTCGAGGTCTTCACGCCGTAACTATCGTCCTTCCTGAGCTTTGACATGATGACGATAACACCCCCCTTCTCCATGTCAAGGTCCGGGTCCTCGGAGCGCTTTTTCAGCGCGGCGAGGGATACTTTCGATTTTTCCTGTATCCTCATGTAGCCCTTGCCGCCCATGGATATATCGGCCATGGAACCGCTCCCGGTGACGATGGTCTCCCCGCCGGTGAGCTTTTCGTTGAAGGATGCCGCATGCGGCACGCCCCCGGCTATGACCTTCACGTCACCCATCATCATGATGATCTTGTACTGCCTCGCGGCCGGAGCGGCAGTGGTCATCATCGGCAGGAGCGCCAGCGCGAGGGCGGCACAAACACAATTGAGATTTTTCATAGTTCTCATCCAGTATAGTAATATCCGTCAGCGGCCCGGTTTCTGCTGTCTCTTCCCCCGTTCATGCCTTGTCTTTTCCCTGCGCGCCGGGCCGGTATCCCCGCCGTCCCTGCGGCGCTCCAGGCGCCTCTGCATGCGGTTATTGATTTCATTTCTAATCCTGCTGTTGAGCCTCTTGAAGCCGCGCGACTCCCGCATGGCGCCGATACGGTCGGCAAGGCGGTCCAGGTCCCCCTTTTTCAGCAGCCGCACCGCGATCTTCCTCCGCTTCGCGACGACGTCCCTTACCATCGACCGGTCCATGGTCACGGAATGCTCCTCGGAAACGGCCTCCGCGATTTCACGGAATATCTTCCCGTTTTCGACCGGGTGGACCATGATCATTCCCGTCAGCACGTTCACACGCGAGATATTTTCGTCGGCGTCCACCTGGAAGCTTGTCCCTCTCACCGACGCGACCTGGGTGGGCGTTTTGACCTGGAAGCTTTCGCCGCGCACCAGCTTTGACAGCATGACCATGACGCTGCCGGCGCTCATGTCCAGGTCGGGATCGTCGCTTTTTTTAGCCAGGGAAGCCACGGAGATCCTCGTCTTTTCATTGACCCGCACGAGCCCCCGGTCGCCCCAGGCGATGTCCGCCATGGAATTCTTCCCGGTGACAATGGCGTCGCCGCCGCTCAGCGCCAGGCCCTCGGCCGCGGGTTTCGCCGCGCCGTCCGCGATGACCTTCACGTCGCCGACGACCGCCTGAACCTGGTACGCCGGCTGGCCGCCTTCCGCCCGCGGCAGTAAAAACAGCGCCGCTGCGGCAACAGCGGGCAGTATCCGCTTCCATGTTTTCATGCTGTGCATCCTCCTTCAAACGGTTAACGCGGGACCCGTCAGTATCTGACCGACGCGCTGACGCTGACCCCATGGCTCCAGAAGGCCTTTCCAATATTGGATAATCTCATGTAGGGATTGACATTACGCCATCTCACCAGGCTGTAGATGGCCCACAGTTCCCTGAATTCCTTGAATGACTGCGACACCTCGCGCCCCCAGATCTTTTCCGGCGGCGGCATGTAATATGCCGGTGTATAGATCACGGACAGGGACACGTACTCCAGGATGTGAAAGGTAAGCCCCAGGTCGCCGCCCGCGATAATATATTTCTGCGAATCCTTGCCGATGCTGACATCGGCGGTCAGTGAAATAAAATCGGCCGGGTCCGATGTAATCCCCACCGTACCGGAATGGAGATAATATTCGTCGTTTTTCGTGCGGTTGCCGGTTGTGTACATTTCAAAGAGGCTTTTCTGGTACTCATACGTCAGATCGATACTGGTGGTATCATGAACAAAAACTGAAAAGATTGGAGCAAGTGAAAGTTCCGATGTATGATGGATGTTCCTGCTCTTTGTGGTACGGTACGCCAGAAACATCGCCAGGGCCTGGCGGTTAGGAATATATTGCCGTATATCTGAATAATTGGTCCATAATGATTCACGATCATCGGATTTGAATTTGTATTCAGTCTTATTCATGCTGGCCGACATGCCTACATTCACGATTTCGAAGTCCAGGCTGAAACCGACCGTCCCGTCATGGGCCCTGTAATAATGGGATTTGTCGCCGGTCCAGTACCGGTATTCGCCGAATATCTCGATAACCTTGTGCGGATAGAGGGACAGGGCCAGCTTGGGCTGGGTGAAATTGACCGTTTCGTATTTTCCCGCGCCGTTGGTGATCTGGTAGTCCCAGAAGCGGGAAACGCCGGCGGTGAACCTCACATATTTATGTTTCAGATACAGGTTGACATAGGGCTGGGAAAAATAACTCTTCGGGGAAGTTCCCCCGGCATAACTTCCGTTGTATCCCGCTTCAAATCCGAAAATTCTGGGCCCGGCGGCATCCGATTTGTCAGCGCTCTCCGCCCCGCTCTCCCCGCCGGCATTCTCCTGGCTGTAACTATGCATTGTTGTACCGGCAATGAAAACGATTATTAACAGTAACATCCTTTTCATAACCAGGTCACTCCTCTATTTTCAATCATAACAATAATACGAAGATAAACAAATAAAAGGACAATAATCAATAAAAAAACCGCCTCCCGAAATATAAAAAATCAGGGAATCGTCCCTGCTAATAGTATATAAACAATTTGAAAGCAAAAAAAGACCGCCTGTTTTGCATCGAGGCGGCCTTTTGCCATTAATGCCGGGGAGCTGCCAAGAGACGGCATCGCTCCGCCCGTCATTATTTTACATCATAAAAAATATTCGCACCATTAATAAAAAAAGCGCGGATTCCGGTACCGGGGTGATAAATCCGCGCTTTCTTTTATGAGTCAATTCTAGAAAGTATTACTTCTTTGCTTCGGCTTTTTTCTCAGCTTTCTTTTCTTCTTTCTTTTCTACTTTTTTCTCAGCTTTCTTCTCAGCTTTTTTCTCAGCTTTCTTCTCGACTTTCTTTTCTACTTTTTTTTCAGCTTTGGGATCAGCTTTCTTCTCAGCGGTGTATCCCAGCATTGTTAATCCAAAAACCATTGCGATAGCGATAGCAAAAATCTTCTTCATTTGTTAAATCTCCTAAATAAAATTGTAATTTCCCGGAACCAAATTTTATTGCAGTTTTTAATGCACTTATAATATATGACATTGTAAATAAAAAAAACGGCCACTTTTTTCATAAAAATGCTCCCAAAAGAACAAATTTCAAATATCTACAAGCAATTTTCAGCGGAAATATACCGCTATTTATATAAATTAACCCGCAATACCGACGCCTCCGAAGACCTTCTCCAGGAGGTTTTTGAAAAATTCATCGGTTATACCGCTGCAAAAGAGATACAGGACGATAAATACAGGGCCTTTTTATACAAAACAGCCCACAACCTGTGCATTAATTACCTTATAAAACAAAACCGGAACCATCCCGGCGACCTCCATGATATGGAGGAAAGCCTGAAAACCGAAGACAGGCATCTTGACCGGCTTATGCTTGATGAACTGAACCGGGCGATTTACCGGGTCCTGGAAACAGTGGATCCTGAATCGCGCTCCATATTCATAATGCACAAGGAAGATGGAATGCACTATGACGTTATTGCCGAAACCCTTTCTTTTTCCGCGCGAACGGTCCGTCGAAAAGTAAAAAACGTGCTGGATATTCTCTATATAGAGCTAAAAAAAGACGGTTTTTTGACTTAATTTTGTCAAAAATCAAGTTGCCGATTGTTATATTATATAAGGACCGCAGCATGAAAGGCCATGTGACAAGAAAAATCCTGATCGATTACATTCAGGACACCCTTAATGTCCGTAAAGCCGCGGCCATTAAAAATCATATCGACACGTGCGATAACTGCCGGAAAAACTTCATCACGCTGAAACAGGCCGCCTCCCCGTCACGAGGAAAAAAGATCAGGCCGGGCAAAACTGTCCTGGCCGGTATTCTCGATTATTACGAAAACCACAACCGGCAAACTGAACCGGCTCCGGTCCCGCGGAAACTGAAATTCAGGTACGCGGCAATTGCCCTTGGCGCTGCCTGCGCGTGCGTGCTCATCTTCGCCCTGCACTCCCATCTGCAGTACGAGAACGCGCCCATATACGCGTCCAAAGTCAAAGGCACGGTCAGGGCCGATAAAAACCCGCTTCGCAAGGGCCAGCAGGTAAATCCCGGGGTTCTCCTCACCACGGGCGAAGATTCCAAGCTTGCCATCATGTACGGGAAAATAATGAAGCTCATTGCCGGCCCGAACTCCCGCATTTCCATAACGAAATCGCATATTGACAGGAAAAGCGGCAAGATTTATTTCGAGATGGTCATTAACAGCGGCTCCATTTTCGCTGAAACAGACAAGGGATGGAAGCTCCAGTACACCCTCATCACCCCCCACGGCAAGGTGTCATCGACGGGTTCAAGAATAGCCATGAGGGTCGAGACATCCAAGACCCGGGTCATGGTAAGAGACGGGTCGGCAAACCTGTCATCCAACAAGGGGCACTCTGTCAACTCCGAGGAGGGAAACGGATACTCGATCACCGACAATGAAGTAACGTCCGCGATGGATTCGACCGAAGAAGAAGACAGCGAAAGCAGCGCTCTTTACGACAACACGGTGAGAGACCTTCTGGATGACGATGACGGCGATGACGAAACGGTGATCCAGTAAGAGGCCCGCCCGGGCCGGACAAAATCAATCTTCGTATTTTCCTCCGGCAATATTATTTGCACCTTTGGCTTAAATTGTGCGTCCTAAAATTTTTATTTTTTTACCCAAACCACTTGATTAATCACAACAAACTGTTTATATTAATTCCAGAAGTTCAGCCTGTCACGAAAGATTCAGCACTGCATGTGCGATCTTAAGCTTGATTAAAGCGGATGTGATAAAAGCTGAAGAATATGGGTTCAAGGAACATCTATGATCAACGGTTCGTAGGTAGCCACCCGGGAGGGTGGCTACCGCTATTAATGGCATGCGGAAAACGCCGCCATAGGTGAAGACAAACCGCTCAATCCTCTGATCCGCCCGGACTGCTTCAACGTGCAGCTCCTCTCATACGCTTCCCCGCCCCCTGCCGCCTGCGACAATCAATTTTCTTGACTGTAAAACAAGGATATGCTATAATAGCTGATAATCAACGGCATAGAGACTACAAAAGAGGGGGATGATCAAACAGCCATGGATACCGTGTTAAAGCCATTAAACATAAAAGACAGCCTGGAACCGGGCACTATTATACGCCGTATCGGCACTGAAAAAGACCAGCAGGGAAGCTTCCTCGAATTCGACGAGAAGTACAACATGATCCTCGCGAATATCATAGACATGAAGTCGGGCAATCTCGTGGCCAGCGAGGCGGTCCTGAAGCCCCAGCAGAACGACAAGCTTTATTATTATTCCTCTTCATTCGCCAGCAGCCCCGTTTCCGAGAAGGCCGTGAAGATCATTACCGGCTGGCCCCTGTATAAAAATAATGCCGATCTGCAGGAACAGATCATGAATTTCATCAGCCTCTCCTACGCGCCGGAGCAGGTCATCGAAATGTCGAAAAATGATTCGCTCCACCTGCTGTTCATACCGGTACAGCAGAAATTCCGCATAGGAAGGTTCAGCGAGCGGAGAAACCTGGAGCGCGTCAGCAACGACGTGTTCATGCTGTGGCTTGAATCCGTCAATCCGGGCAGGCACATAACCTACCTCGCGCGGGTCGTACAGCAGAAAAACCAGGAGCCGCGTTTTTACTCCGCCGGCACCAAGACCCATGAAAAGACCGCGGCGCAGCTCGCCAGTGAAATATATAAATTCGATCCGACCCACGGCGGCCATATCAGGCTGGAGGGCATGAAGAAAGGCAAACGCCATTTCATCGTAGACGCGGGCTCCAAGTACATGGGGCTGGGCGTGAAGACCCCGCTGCACGTCAGCGAGGTCGTCGTTGATGCGTTACGGGAAACATACCAGGAATTCGAGTTCACCCCGGTCGAGGGCCAGAAAGCCCTCGGGTAAGGCCTCGGCGCCTGGATCCCATACACCATATGAATAACCTGTTACAACCATTAACGCAGTCGGCGAAGATCGAACCGGGGACCATAATCCGCCGCATCGGCAGCGGCAAGGACCAGCAGGGGAGCTTTCTCGAGTACGACGATGACGGGAATTACATCCTGATCAACATCATCGACATGAAGAGCGGCACCCTCGCGGCCCTCGAAGGCGTGTTAAAGCCGCAGCAGGGGGACAAACTCTATTATTACCCGTCGTCTTTCTCAAAGAGCCCGGCGGCGGATAAGGCTCTGAAGATCATCAGGGAGTGGCCCCTCTTCAGAAACCACGCCAGGCTCCAGCAGCAGATCCTCAATTTCGTCACCATCACCTACGTGCCGGAGCAGATCATTGAAATGTCAAAGAAGGAATCGCTGTCGCTCCTGTTCGTGCCGATCCAGGAGCGGTTCCGCATCGGCCGGTTCACGGAGCGGCGGAATCCGGAGCGGGTATGCAACGAGGCCTTCATGCTCTGGCTGCAGTCCCTGCACACGGGGAACCACATCACCTATCTCGCGCTCATCATGCAGCAGAAGCACCATGTACCCCGCTTCTATTCCGTGGGCACGAAGCCGCACGAGGAGACCGCGAACCTCCTCAAGGAGGAGGCGTTCAATTTCAGCCCGACCCACGGCGGCCACATGAAGACCGTGGGGATGGAAAACGGCAAGAAGCACTTCATCGTCGACGCGGGCTCAAACTTCCTGGGCCGCGGCGTGAAAACGCCGCTTCACGTGAGCGAGGCGGTTGCCGCCGGACTGAAGAAGGTGTACCCCGAATTCGAATTCACTCCCCTGGAAGGCCGCGGCGCCTTCGGCACGGAGCAGAGCTACTGACCGTGAATACATTGCAGGAACGACAAAGGCGATGTTCATGAACATCGCCTTTGTTATTTGTCATTCAGGTGGTTTGGGCAGCTCATCCGCGGCCTGGATGCCGACAGCGACCTCCGGTATGACCCCCATCTTCCGGTAGATGGGCCGCACGATTTTTCTCAGGGAGGGAAGGCGCAGGGCGAAGACGATACCGCCCAGGATGCACAGGATGCCGCCGTAGCAGACCGTGTCCGGGGCCCCGATGGCCGCGGACACGCTGCCGGTAATGATGCTCCCCAGCGGCGCCGTGCCCATGACCGCCATGACGTAGAAGCTCATGACCCTGCCCCGCTTGTCCTCGTCAACCAGTGTCTGCACCATGGTGTTGCAGGAAGCCATGGTGGTAATCATCCCGAAACCGGTCAGCACCAGGATGCAGGTGGAAAGGGCCACCGAACGGGAGAAGGAAAAGGCCACGAGGGTCGCGCCGAAGATAACCAGGGAGGCGCTGATGATACGCCCCAGGCCCAGGACGCTCTTCCGCATAGCCAGGAAGACGACCCCGGACAGGGCGCCGGCGCCGGTCGCAGCGACCAGGAAACCGTAGGTGTTGGAATCGCCATGGAGCACCGAACCGGCGAAAATAGGAAGTATCACCGGGAACGACATGGCCACGAGGCTGATGAGGGCGACCGTGGCGATAAGGTCCCGTATGGGACGGAAGCCGAAGGCGTAAACCAGGCCATCCTTCATTTCCGCCAGGAGACGTGACCCCTTCCTGTCGTCCTGCCGGGCGGGAATTTTCATCATGACAAGCGCGGCCAGCGCCGCTATATAGCTCGCCCCGTTCAGGGTAAAGCAGACGCCCTCCCCGGCAAGGGCCACCACGACGCCTGCTATGGCCGGGCCGATGAGACGCGAACCGTTGAATATCCCCGAGTTGAGAGCGATGGCGTTGCCCAGGTCCGCCTTGTTCTCGATCATTTCTATCACAAAGGCCTGCCGTGACGGCATTTCAAAGGCGTTGGAGATGCCGAGGACCAGGGCCAGGAGGGCGATCTGCCATACCTGGATGGCGCCGGCAAGGGTGAAGGCGGCAAGGGTGAAGGCCTGCATCATGGCCAGCACCTGTACCGCGATAAGGATGTGCCGCCGGTTCACCCGGTCCCCCAGGACGCCGGCAAAAGGCGAGATGAACAGGATCGGCACCTGGCCCGCGAAGGCGACCAGGCCCAGCATGAATTCGGAATGGGTCATCCGGTATACGAGCCAGCTGGTGGCGACGGACTGCATCCAGGTCCCGATCAGGGAAACGCCCTGGCCGATGAAAAAGAGCCGGAAATTACGGTAGCGCAGCGAACGCAGGAGCAGCTTGAGGCCCTTCATGGATGTTGGATTGGACGCGTGCATGGAATAATCCTGCATTGGATTACGGCGCCGCCAGGGGCCGCACATTCAAGACGAGCAGGAATAGCACCCGGAAGGTCAAGAAAAATTTGAAAGTCCCGCTAAAAACAGACCTGGAGCCCCGGGAAGAGTGACGAGAGCATTTCCTGTATGGCGGCGCGGTCTTCTTCGTCGGTAACCGGGTCCACGGCGCTGACAGGATTGCAGTCAGCATCCAGCCGGTGATGCCATTGTGCCACATAGCCGGGAACATGGATGTAGCGGAGCGTGCCGACTCCCACGCAGGAACTGCCGACCAGGGCATCGCCGACGACGTAGAGAACGTCCCTGCCGCCGCAGGGCATCCTCCCTTCCTCCACGAGGGTAAAGGACCAGGGCAGGATCTGGGCCTCCTCGCCGGGTTGTCTGTGGATATATTCTTTCATCGGATGATTGATATTCAATACCATGGCCGCGGGACCGCCATGCCCCCCTGCGACAAAATAGTGCTTGATCGGCCGTGCATTTCAACAAAAAAATTGCCCGTGCCGGCGAAGATCTTACGGAATTCCGGGGGGAATACGCCTCGGAGAAGCCCGATGACAGGGGAACTTTTCTCATCAGGAAAATAAAGACCGTGCCGTGACAATTATGTCAACCTTTAATGATACGGCCTTTCCGCCGAAACATGATTTCCTCTTGACAGGTAACCGGCAGGCATGGCACAAAGATGGGATACGACAGTGGCTGATACCGGCGCCGGCAGCACTCATACGATGTGTTAGAAATTATTGATATATGATACGCGATCGTTTCAAACAATACCATGCACGCATGAACCCGATCGACAGTCTCGTGTCCGCCTATTGCGTGATCATGCTGTTTCTGCTCATCTTACGGATCAGGGCGGGGGGATACACGGCAGTGCTCCTGATGCTGAACTATTCAGCGGTCCTTGTCGGGGCCGCGTTCATTGCGCCCATGACGGACCGCATCCGGCACCCGCTGGTTCAAAATCCCGTACTGCGATGGCTCCGGTATATCTATCCGCTGTTTCTGCTGGGCCCGTTTTTCCAGTGGACTTACCCGATCAGCCTCATGTACTTTGACACTCCCTTCGACGATTACCTGCTGCGCGCCGACATCGCCCTCTTCGGCTTCCCTATAGCCCGAGACCTGGTCCACCGGTGGGGTGACCGGTACTGGCTGACCGAGTGGATGAACTTTTCCTACCTCTCCTATTACTGGGTCACGCTGTATCTGCCCCTGTATCTTTATTTCACAAAACGGAACCGGGAATTCATGTATGTCATGTTCAACGCCGGGGTCATCATCTACTCCTGTTTCGTTCTTCAGACCCTGTTCCCCGCGCAGGGTCCGGTCCATTATGACCCGGCAACGTGCGGATACCTTGAGGCGGGACCCATATCCGAGTTTACCCGGCAGTTCCTCATCAGGATGGACATCCCCGGCGGCGCCATGCCCTCCGGGCATATAGCCGGCACGGTGGCGATTTTCCTGTACGCGTGGCGCTTCGCGCGCCGGGCCTTCTGGGCCACCCTGCCGGTGGTGGTGAGCCTCTGCATCTCTACCGTGTACGGCCGGTACCATTACGCGGTCGACGGCATAGCGGGTATCCTGGTGGCCGTAATCTGCGTTTTTATCATCTGCCCCTGGGTCTACGCGCGCCTCTTCCCGGAGCTGAGCCGGGAGCTTGAAGAGCCGTATGACGAGGTAACGGTAACGGCGTAACAGCGGCATCACCCGTCGGTTTTCAACCTGCATACACGCGCAGCGAAGGCGCGGAATTACGCCGCGCCGGCAGCAGAAGAAAAAATACCCGCGCCGCGGGAAAATCAGTATCCCCCTTGACGAACCGGGGGGGAGATGGTATAATTACCTTTATCAAGACGATCAGCGGTCTTGCCGAGTATCCCGATAACATTTGATACAGACACATGCGCCGGTGGTAAAATAAACAAATGACAGACATGACTGATTCCGTATCAGCGCTGAAATTCAGCATCAAGGCCAACTGGGCGCCGCTGTACATCAATAAAAAACTGATTGCCGGGCGCATCATGCCGCTGCACAGGATGGAGGAGCGCCTGTTCAACAAGATAGACAGCAGGGGCCAGAACCATCTCCAGGAGTTTTACTACAGCCGGTACGGTCTCCACTGCGAGCATGAGGATAAGCGCCTGACGACGATGGATTTCCTGAAAAAGAACCATTTCGTATGCAATGCCATTGTCATCACCCATGACAAGACCCTCATGCTCCTGGGATACTGCATTTTCAATTACCGCTTCACGAGCACGAACCCGCGCTCCGGCGTTTACATCGATTATTTCACTTCCCTGCCGGTGAACTACCCGGACAACATCAAGCCGGCCTATTTCGGAAAATTCATCAATGACGACACCTTTTACCGGGTCAGGGGCGTGGCCCGCGCGACCATCGGCATGGGATGCTGTTACGCCATCGACATGCATCCCGGCGCAAAGCAGGAGGACATCGCGGTGGACCTTACCGCGCGGTCCGACGACGCCCTTATCCAGGACCTGTACATAAAAAAATACGGCTTTGAATTCCACAAGGGGAAGCGGGGAAAAGACAACGACCTCTACCTGACGTTCCAGAAAGCCAGGAAATACATGAAGCAGTACGAGGACGAGTATAAAAAGCTGGAGCGCCCCGAGGGAAACGGCCTGACCTACAAGGACCCCTTCAAGTACTGAACCGTCCGCCGGCAGGGGCCCGGCATTATTCTTTATTGCCCAGGATCTTGTTCAGCTCATCAGTCGATTTCACCAGGCCGTCGGCGGTGCCGGACAGCTCTTCAGAGCCCGACGCGAGATGCTGCGTCGACTCGTTGATGACCGACAGCGATTTTGTTATCTCGTTGATGGCGATCTTCAGCTCTTCCATGGACATCTTCAGCTCGGTAGACCCGGCAAGGACCTGCTCCGCGTTCTGCTGCATTTCCCTGTTTATCTCCAGGTCCCTGTCGGAGAGGGCGTTCACCTCGGCGATGATCCCGCCGAAACGGTCCGCTATCTGCGCAATACCATTCGAGGCATTCGCGACATTGGCCAGGGCATCGCTCGTCAGCTTGAGCTCGCCGTTCGTGTCGCCCACCAGCCTCGTGATCTCCTTGGCGTTTACCAGCGTCTTTTCCGCCAGCTTGCCGATCTCCTCGGCCACGACCGCGAAGCCCTTGCCGTAATCGCCGGCCCGGGCGGCCTCGATCGAGTCGTTGAGCGAGAGGAGATTGATCTGGTCAGATATGTCATTGATGAGGTTCGTGGCCTCGAAGACCTTTCCGCTGGACGAGAGGGCGTTCCCCATGGAGTTCCGGCACCTGTCCACCTCGTCCCCGGAAACGCCGATGCGCGAGTTGAGCTCTTCCTTGATGCTCATCGCCGCGTCCATTTTCTTCGCGCTCTCGCTCACCAGCTCGAACAGGACCTTGAGGTTATTGATGAACTCGCCGGTCCGCTCCTGCTGCTTCAGGGCCATGGACGAAGAGGATTCGGCGCTGGCCGCGATCTCTTCAACGGACGAAGTGATCTCCTCGATGCTCGAGGCCTGGGACTGGGCGTCATCGGCGAAGGACGCGGACCCGGTAAAAATATCCCCGGATATCAGTTTCAGCTGCGATGAGACGTTGGCGCACGTGCCGACCATGCTGTTAATCCTGTCAAGCTGTTCCTGCACCGCGTCCGTTTTCTTTTCTATCTCCCTGATGTTGGCCTTGACGATCGAGAGCAGAAGGAAACAGAGGGCGGACATGAAGAGGGCGACTATTGTAAAATTAACCGCTGTTGACACCATCTTGTCCGGTTTAATGAGGCCTTCGGCGGTAAAGATGACGAAGGCGGCGGCCGCGATGACGAGAACAGTGCCGATGACCAGCGAAAGCTTGTCCCCGTAGAGGGTTATCATGACAATAAACATGACAAGATACAGGAGATATACAAACTTCCCCGTATCCGTGGGAACGCGGTAGGCCTGCAGAACAACCAGGGCGAAAGGGATCAGGACACCGAGATTCGACGCGAGTTTATAGAACCCTTTTTTCAGAATGGACAGGCAGAGCAGGAATGATACCGCTATGGTCACCATGGTAATATTATAGACCAGGCCTGCGGCATGGGGTGTAACGATATTGGTAAGCGTTGCCGCAGTAATTATGAGACACAGTCCGGAGATCTCGAACCACATGAAGACCTTGGCTTTTTGCTGGGCCATGAAGGAGCTTGTTGAATATTTGGAAAGAAAGAAACTATAAAACGAATCCAGTCTTTTTCCCATAACGACTCCCGTTACTGCCGGTTATATAGTGTCATACCATGCTATCTGGTATTCGGATTTTTCGATAGTGAGTCTCTTCATGGCAAATATACACAGGCCGGGATATTTATCTATTAAGCAAATTCATCATGGCCGTGTACCCTGAAGTAATTGACAACAAAGCTCCAACCGGTAAATTCCATTTTTATTATAGCACCAGCCTGACAGCTTGTCCACAACATATTTTTTCAATAATTCTTTTTCCATTACCGCTTCCGGAACAGGATTCCGGAAAGGAAAATTATTCGCTGGACTTCCGCGCACCCCTTTTCGTATAACGGGTGCAGGCCCCTGCCACGGGGGCCTTATTCCGCGGGGAGGAACATTCATGGGACATAAAGCCTTTCAGGACTACTATCCGGAAAAATTCAGCCACTGCTACGGCTGCGGACGCCTTAACGAACACGGCCTGAAGATCAAAAGCTTCTGGGACGGCGATGAAAGCGTCTGCACCATTATGCCGCAGGCGTATCATATCGGCATGAAGGGCTTTGTCTACGGCGGGCTGATCGCGTCCGTCATCGACTGTCACAGCACCGGCACCGCCGCAGCCGCCGCGTACCGCCGCGAAGGCAGGGCCATGGACACCGACCCGCCCCTGCGGTTTGTCACCGGGTCTCTTCACGTGGACTACCTGAAGCCGACGCCCATCGAGGGGCCCATCGAACTCCGGTCACGGATCAGCGAGATCAAGGAGCGCAAGGTGGTGGTCGAGACAGACCTCTCGGTCAACGGCACCCTCTGCGCCCGGGGGACCGTCGTGGCCGTGAAGATCCCCGACTCGATGATACCCGAGGAGTAAGAGCGCATTACAATTCCGTGTACTTTTTGCTGCTGTTGTAGCTCTTGTCCACGGGATATTTCTTTTCGTTCACCAGGAGCTTTTCCCGGAGCGCCGTAGACAGGTCAATGCCTGCCGCCTCCCCCAGGTACAGAAGGAACACGAACACATCCGCGAGCTCCTCGGCGATCTTTTTCCGTGCACCGCCGTCGCCGAGCATGGCGCCGATCTCATCCGGCGTCTTCCAGAGAAACAGCTCCTGGAGCTCCGCAGCCTCCACGGACAGGCCCATGGAAAGATTTTTGACGTCGTGGAACTGCTTCCAGTTGCGCCGGTCGCGGAATTCGAGGACTGATTTCTTTAAATCTTCGATGGTGGTGATGTTATCCATGGCGTCCTCCGGTGCGGTGATGCTTCGTTTGTATCGCTACACAGCGGGGTGTCAAGATGTTCTTATTTTTTGCTACGCGCGGAGAGTGCTGTGACCGGGATCCGGTCTGGTATTGTTACGAGGGAGAGAGGGCTCCTTGCCCTCTCTCCCTCGTGCTCCCACTCTCCCCGGTCGCTCAAACGCCGCGACGAACCAATCGGGCGTAACTCGGGCGAACCTGCTGTCGCAGGATTCGCCCTCAAACAGACGCCCGATTGGTTCGTCCGCCTGCCGGCGGACGTTTTGAAGCCTGGATTCAAATACTGCGCGGGTTTATACACATGTAATTGAAAATACCATCGCCATTTAAAGATGATGGCAGCAAAAATCTTCCGCCTTTCGCTCCGGAAGCCCCCTCCTGGGGCATCCTCGCGACGCCGGGCGTCCTGCCCGGCTTTGTTTGGGAATCTTGGTTCATAATCAAAGATCAAATAACAGATTATATACGATATCGGGTCGGAAATATTCTTGCTTTATTATCACAATGTTCCATCATTATGCCATCATCCTGCCGGGGAACACAGTCATGGACATGAAAAGCGGAAAGCTGCTGGTGGAGCAGAAGGTCGAGGATTTCCACAAAAACGAAAAAATGTATCTGGACAAATCCTTCCAGGAGACCGAGGCGCGGAACCGTTTCATCGACCCCCTCTTCATGGCCCTCGGATGGGAATTCGAACAGACCGGAATACAGCGCAGACACTGGGACGTGCACCGTGAATTTTCCCAGCGGGACAATTCCAGCACCAAGAAGCCGGACTATGCTTTCAGAACAGGCGGGAAAGTTAAATTTTTCGTCGAGGCCAAGGCGCCCTGGGTGCCCCTCACCGAAAAGGGGCCTGTGTTCCAGGCGAAACGATACGCCTTTTCAACGGGAGGTAAAACACCGGTCGTGGTGCTCACCGATTTCCAGGAGTTCCGCGTCTTCAACACCCTGGC
>CAZZHU010000059.1:0-1201 GCA_964654045.1 uncultured Leptospirales bacterium | reverse complement strand
GCCCCCTTTACGACAACCCCCTGCAGGGACTCATCAAAGAGTATGATTTAAAATACACGGAATTCCCGGACAAATGGGACAACCTTTACGGAATGTTCTCAAAGGAGGCGGTCCTGGGGGGAAGCCTTGACCGTCTTGCCGGTAAAATATCCAAGAACACCAAGTCCCTTGACGCCGAGTTTCTTACCGATATTACGCTATGCAGGGAAACGCTGGCGAAAAACATCGCGTTGCGGAACAAGGCCCTGTCCGTGGACGAGATCAACGAGGCGGTCCAGCGAATCCTCGATCGCCTCATATTCATCAGGAACCTGGAAGACAGGGGGATAGAGGAAGAAGGACTACTGTTGCGCATGGCCGGAACGAAAGAGGATGATGACGCATACAAAAGCCTGATCCCCGTGTTCCAGCGCCTCGACAGCGCCTATAACGGCCTCCTGTACAAAAAGCACTTCAGCGAGGACCTTGCCATAGACGGGAAAACGATCAAGGGCATAGTCAAAAGCCTCTGCTGGCCGGAATCTCCCTTCCAGTTCGACATCATCGAGCCTGAAATACTGGGCCGCATTTACGAAAAATTTCTCGGCTCCAAGATACGCCTGACGGACGAGCACCGGGCCAAAGTCGAGGAGAAACCGGAAGTGCGCAAAGCCGGCGGCGTATACTACACGCCGGAATACATCGTGCGCTACATCGTCGAAAATACGGTCGGCGAGATTCTGGGAAATGTGCCCCTCACTCCCCGGCCCCCTCTGCCTTTAACAGCTGAAGAAAGGAGAGGGGGAGCCAAAGGGCTTTCCCCCGAACAGATCAGCAAGATCAGGATACTGGACCCGGCGTGCGGTTCAGGGAGCTTTCTCATCGGCGCCCTGGATTATCTGATCGAATACCACCGCCAATGGTACGCCGAGCACAGGACCGAGAAGAAATACAAGGAAGACTGGTATGAAACGCCCGAAGGCGATGTGAACCTCACCATCCAGAAGAAACGGGAGATTCTCACGAATAACATTTTCGGCGTTGACATAGACCGGGAGGCCACGGAAGTGGCGGTCATGAGCCTCTACCTGAAGCTCCTCGAGGAGGGCTTCGACAAGGGCGAGGCGCAGCTCTTCGTGGGCACCCTCCTCCCTGACATGACGAAAAACATCCGGTGCGGCAACAGCGGGCCACATCATGAAGGAGATCGAGGACGGCGCGA
>CAZZHU010000058.1:6449-22408 GCA_964654045.1 uncultured Leptospirales bacterium | reverse complement strand
TATCGTATTTTTCTTTCTTCTCCTCGGCAGCATCCAGGCCTTCGGTCTCCCCGGCGTGTTCATCGGACCGCTGCTGCTGACCCTCTTTTATTCACTGTGGGAAATTTACAAGATGCTCGAGGCCTATGACATGCATAATTACTGCAAGGGCAGGAAAGGCGGGAAGCGGTAGGTAACTCGCCCGGCCGGGCATGTCAGCATCAATAGGCGAATAGATAACAGGACGACGGCTCGCTCCAGTCGCCATGCATGTCCTTGCCGCGAACGGTAAACGCGTATGTCATGTCCTGCTCCATGGGGAAGTCGGTTAATGAGACATGAATCCCTTTTTCCCGCTGTTCATGACTGACGGAAAAACT
Organism: uncultured Leptospirales bacterium; assembly: GCA_964654045.1. GTDB lineage: Bacteria > Spirochaetota > UBA4802 > UBA4802 > UBA5550 > RBG-16-49-21. The sequence goes on along the minus strand of CAZZHU010000058.1, from coordinate 22,049 downwards.
AAATTTCTCGATTTGCGGCCCGTTGCAGGCTGCGGACATCGCGGTTATCTCGATTTCCCGGCAATAGCGGGGAATGGCAACATGCAGGTCCAGGCGCGTGGAGCTGACCGCCGTCTGCCCGTATATTTCAGGTTTTTGAACGTCGCCGCTTTTCATGACAACCCACTGGCCCGGTTCGCCTTCAAGGCCGTTGCTTTTCACCGCCGCGACCCTGTAATAAAAATCCGTGTTGGCGGGCAGCCCGCTGGTGTCATACTCGTTGTCCGGGCCGAAATCGTTAAAATACGAGTGTTCGTCGCCGTCGTTATTGGCAATCGTGCCGATTAATGAATACCCGTCGGCCGACCTGCCGTACACGTTGTAGGATTCGGCTCCCGCCATGTTTGTCACGGTTATGGTTATTGCGTTCAGAGATAACTGGAGATATACCTTCGGCGCGGGAAGTATGTCGGCGATATAGGTCGTGAAACCGTAACCGGATATATCGATGGGATCGGTCCCGTCGATGAGCATTTTTTTCACCACGGCGTATTTGTCGCCGTTGCTCAGGAACGGTCTATCGGGATCGTCTATGCTGTCATCCATGTCCGCGATGATCAGTACATCGTAGACGCCGGTATTCAGGTCTTCGGTCATGGTATTCCCGAGGTCGTTGCCCAGATGGTTCAGTTTCACGAAACTCGACCCTCCGTCAAATCGATAGGCGTAGTTGCGCAGGGGGTCCCCGCCGGGAAAATACATGTACGCGTACACGGTGGCGAATTTCAGGTCCTGCCTGCCTGTCGAGGTTATTAATTCAAAGCAGGGATCGAGCAGGTCCGCGTCTTCAATAGTCAGAGTCGTGTCTCCATTAACCGCGAAATTCACCCTGAAACCTTTATCACCCTGGTCCTTGTCGAAGCCGTTGGAGCTTACATCGAACTTCCCGTGGATGGTGTATATCCCATCGGGGAACAGCTCGTTCGTATCGGTAGAGATGCGCGAATAATTGCCCGAGGCGCGATGGGCAATCAGCGTGCTTATTCCGTTTTTAAGATTCCGGCTGTCATTATAGCCGATTTCTCCCCTGAAAACACCCTTCGCATCGAAGATCAATCCATACACCCTGGCATTGCGCATCGATGGAACATTAAAGGAAAAGGTGATCGTTCCGCCGGTATCATCAGGAATGATCGACTGATCCGGAGCCTCCAGGCCGTTCAGAATATCCGTGTCGTCCGCGCTTATTATGGAATCGAGAGAAAGTATATCGGTAATAGATTTCTTATTCGATGAATCATCGTAACATGAACCGGCGGAAATAACCGCGATGAAAGCGATACCGGCCATGATCTTCCGGCAATGTGATCCCGGCCCCGCAGGAATTTTCAATTTCTGATGCTGGATTAATCCGGTTGCGTGCATACGGATCCCTTTTTCTATTACGAGGATGAATTATTTAATAGAAGCGTTGATGCAGATAAAATGTCAATTACTTAATTGTCATTGTTTTGCCCCTCATCCCCCGACCCGCGTTCGCAGGATGCGATGGGTGAGGGGGCACAGCCGGATCCTGTCAGAACAGGCTCAGCACCGTAATTACCGTCGCCCCCACCAGAAGCACCGCCGCCACCGGGGTCCACCAGAGGGTCCAGCGTTCACCGCGCCTGATACCCTGGAGCACGATGGTCTGCGAAAGCACAAAGGGAAGCGACAGGAAGAGGAGATACAGTACGGCAAGCATGACCTCGCTGCGGAGCGAATAGCAATAGAGCGGAACCAGCGCCAGGGAAATGACGGCGGCCGCCAGATGAAGCTTTGCCAGGGCCGGCGGCAGCGCCGTGCCGGCAGCGGGAGAGGGCTCCTTCCTCAATACGGCAAATTCCTTGACGGAAACCGCCAGGCCGTCAATGATCACCGCGGCGGCGCATGCCAGGCCCAGCAGCTGCCCGATCAGCATGAATACGCCGTCAAAAAGGAATTGCACGCCGGGGAGGAGGCCGATGATAAAACCGGCAACGGCAGCGGCCATCGCCCTCCAGCTTGCGCCGAAGGCACTGAGGGTCCGCGTGATCTCCCGGGAATAAAACGACAGGGCCAGCATGGCGATGAACAGGACGATGGCCAGCAGGTACAGGGCGGCCGGGGCGCCCCTGACAAGCTGGTAGCCGTGATAGGTCTCGATTTTTTTCGTGGAACACCCCATGACATCCACGTAGGGGAGCAGAAAGGAAAAAATGAAGAGGCAGTACGCCAGCCTGATCGCGTGGGGCCGGGCCGCTTTCACCATGCCGGTCAATCTGTCACGTGTTTTCATAGGCACCATCCTTAGATTTATATGGCAAAAAGCATGTCCGATACCAGGTTAAAAACAGGGCTGGTAATCAGCTCTTTAGAAGCGGAGCCGCTTTTCAACGCATAGTCGGCGCCGCTAATGAGCGCGAAGACGCGCCGCAACCGGTCCCGCGGAAAGGTTTCCGTATACCGCCAGAACTTCTCCCTGTTCTTGCTGTAGACCCCGGCCTGGCTCATCGCCTCCTCGGGGGACACGCCCTCCTCGACAAGGGCGTAGAAGGTTTCCATCATTTCCGCCTGGCGCATGATCAGGTAGAGTATCCGCAGTTCCGGCGTCTCATCCTCGCGCACCTTCTTGCACAGGGCCAGGGCCCGCGTGTCTTTGCGGAACAGGGTGTCGACGAAATCAAACACCGAGGCGTCCCTCACGTCATCGATACAGTTCTTTATCAGGTCGGCGTCCACCGGCCCCGTCTTCCCGGAATACCTGATCATGTCAAGGGCATCATCTATCTTTTTGATGTCATTGCCGGTCCGCTCCACGAGGAGGTCCAGCGCCCGGTCTTCTATCGTCAGCCCGAGCTTTCGCATGGCGGCTATGATGTAGTTGTGGATATCGTTGTCGAAATAGCGCCAGAACTGGACCACCTTGAACCGTTCCAGCACCGGCGTCATGATGGCGGGGGGCCTGACCTCGCGCGTCGTCAGGATCAGGATGGACTGGTCCGGGATGTCCTGTACCATGTCCCGGAACGGTCTGCCCAGTTTGCCGGAGGGGAGGCTGTCTATATTGTACAGGACGCATACCCGCCTGGACGAAAACAGGGGGGTTGACAGGATGAAGTCGGCCCCGCTCATGAATTCGTCGTTTTCCATGTGGAATCTCCCCGTGGCGAGGGCCCGCTCCGCGGGATCATCAAAGGCCATTACCATGATGCGGTTTATGCACTTGTCCTTCTCCCCCTCTTCCTCGCCCAGGAAGAGATAGCGCTGTTCCAGGCGGTCGCCGTCAAGCTCGCGTTTGAACTGCTTTGCGTTGGGGTACTTTGCTGTCATGACATAATCCTTCTGCTTTCATGGAAGCCCGGGAGCGGACGCCGGCACGGTCACGCATCAGGGCTTCCTCTTTTCTATTTCGGTCATCTGATCGGTATACCAGCCCGTCACGGTCTTGGAGGTGATCCGCTTCGCCAGGTCGTCCAGAACGTATTCCGTCACCTGGGGCGCGGTTTCGATGGGCCGGGCCAGGTCGGAAAAGACCCGGAAGGACTGGATATCGGCCTCGAAAAAAATAACGCTGTTCCGCCTGAGGTTCACCAGCCGCACATCGGCGGTTATCCAGATCCTCTTCTTCACGGCGCGGCCGATGGCGTCAAACTCCAGGTTCTGTACCATGAACTTCGTGATGAGCACTTCCAGGCGCAGGTCCGAATTCTTATCATCGGCATCGACACCGAGCCTTCCGTCAAGACTTATATGAGCCTTGATCTTGTACAGGAGTTTCGGGGAAAGTTCGCCCGTGCCGGTTGTATTCACCGGCTGCGGTATGAACAGCCGGTTCGCGCTCCGCGGGACAACCGGCTCGCCCTCGAAACCGGATATTATTTTGCCCGCCAGGGTCGTCTCGTCGCGGAGATCGGCGGTGCATCCGGCGGCGAAGATCATGGTTAAAGCCAGTAACGCGCCTTTCATATCCTGCCATCTGCATTATACCGCCATACCGGACCAGCCGCGGCGGTTTATATGATTTTTTTATTTTTTCGATAAAATATGCTAAACTTTTCCCGTCCTGCGGCCGAATATAATATTAATCATTTTACACTCTTGGTCTTCCATATGATACTAAAAGGGCGGTCATTAGAAGACCTTTCGCAACAAACGGGATAGTTACACTATCCCGTTTTTTATTGCCGCGGGATCCGGCACGGGACCGCTGCATCCGGCGGCATCTCATTCCAGCACCCTGATGGTTTCCGTTATATCATATATGGTTTCAACATATTCACGCGCCGGTCGGTCCCAGTAATAGACGGATTTCTCCGCGTTCATCCGCGCCTTGAAAATCACCTCTTCCCTGTTCTGCCTGAAAAACTGGAGCGCCCGGTCCATGGCGTCGTAAAAGGCCCATGAATTGAAGTCGGAAAAAAGGAAGCCGTTCCCCTCGATCTCCGTGCCCCGCACCCTGATGGGAAATACCGTGTCGCGGAGCCCCCCGGTGGCACGGGCCACCACCAGGTTCCCCGCGGCAAAGGCCTCTATCTGGGAAATGCCGCCCGGCTCGTGCATCGACGGCATGAGGAAGAGGTCCGACGCCAGCAGGGGCACCGTTATGTCCTGGAAGCCGAGGGACACGCTCACCATGTCGGGATAATACTGCCCCATCAGGTACAGGCCGTGGGCGATCTCCTCTCCCCGCCGGTCGCCGGACGACACGGCGCCTCCGATAACGCCCTGGAACTTCAGGTTCTTGAATATTCCCTCCGACGCCTCCAGGAGGAGCTGGTACCCTTTCTGCTCGGATACCCGGTGAATATAGGAGAAGAGCACGATGTCCGGGTCCACCTTGAGGCCCCGGCTGCTCTGGAGGAACAGCTTGTTACGCATGCGCATCAGCATGGCCCGGCGTGTTTCGTCGGTAACCGCCTCGACCCCGTTCTGGCCGGCGAGGAGCTCGGGATACCGTTCCTCGATCTTCGCGCGGAGCCCGTCATCGGACTTGACCAGTTCGGTAAACGCCGGGTACGCCCCGGCGACGAACCGCGAGCCGTCGAACTTTCTGACCAGGTTGACCTTGAAGTCAGCGCCGATGGCGTTGCTGATGCCGATGACGTTTTTCAGGATGCGCTCCAGGCCGTCGCAGGCGTACTCGATCTGCCGGGCGTAGGAGGGGCTCACGGTAATGACGCGGTCCGCGAAGCGGATGCCCGCGGCCATGCAGTTTATCCGCTCCGGATAGACCGGGTCGCAGAAATCCCCCGCCGTCCATGCCGGAAGGTTGAACAGGTTAAAGAGGTCGAAGCCGTTTTCCATCCGGTGGTATGCGTCGAAGTACTGCCATCCCCCGTTATGGACGATGTGCAGGAAGGTGTTTCTCCTGAAGGCCGGGCTGTTCAGGTAGTAATGATCGCATTTCACGATCCCGTTAAAGATGCCGGCATAGGCGTCATTGGTGAAGGTATAGCTCGGGTTCAGGTTGAAGGCGGCGATCACCTCGATGCAGGCCCGGGAAAAGGCCACCCGCCGCCTGATCTTTTCCGCGGAGGTGACGCCCCAGTAGAGCCCGTCAAAGAACTCGTGGTGGTCCAGCAGGTAATAGTGTATCCCCTCGACCTCGGCGTGATGGACGCCCACCTGGTAATCGTCCCCCATGATCTTGAAGGCGACGTTCACCCCGGTATAGGAGAGGTTGTATTTCTTCACGGCCTCCTGCATCTTCCGCAGCGACTTGTCGTCGCCATGCTGGTAATAGCCGGAAATGACGAAGACCTCTTCTCCCAGCTTGACCAGCTCCCGGGGAAGCTCGTACACGACGTTGGCGAGGCCGCCGCTCTTCGAGAAGGGCTCAGCCTCGGCGGACATGAAGACCAGGGCGCCCCGCCGGTTGTGCTCTATGAGGGCCCTCCCGATGGCGGCCAGGACCTGGTCGGCCTCCCTCGACATCCTGCGGGCATATTCAATGGCGGTGGGCCCGTCCAGGGCGCCGTTCCGCACCAGGTAAAAGGACCCCCGTTTCAGGCCCAGGTCAAGTCTGTCGCGGTGCTCCTTCCAGAAAACCGGGACCAGGTGTTCCCTGATGAACGCGATGGTCTTTTCGTAGGTCGCGCAGTTCTTCGATAATTCCCCGTAGGCGAAATTGCCCTGGATCTGGTTCACGTTGGACATCTCGCAGAGCCGGAAAAATGAGTCGCGCAGGAAATCGTTGTAGTATTCGGCCGGGTCCACCGGCTCCAGCTTCAGCAGCTTCACCCGCTCGGTAAAGGAGACCACCGTGTTGATGCGGGATATTGTCAGTTCCCGGCCGGTGTAGTAGTTGTAATGGCCGGTCAGGTTCGAGTAGAGGGGATCGCTCAGGCGGTAGCACCGGTCCGGGGGTATCCGCAGGGCCGGACTGTCGAACTGGAGCGACGCGTTCTGGTTCGCGTCGGCGAAATTGAATACGCCGATCCAGATGTCCGGCTCCACGAACTTGGCAGCCGCCGCCACCATGGTATTGTTGGCCCAGATGAGGCAGCCCTTCCCCCTCTGCTCGCGGTGGAACTTGTACCAGTCGGCGTAGAAGGGCTGCAGGCTCCGGTGCGCCGCGTATTCGAACTGGTTCCAGTTGACGAAGATGTTGTCCAGGTACACCTTCCAGCCCTCGCCCTCGGCGCTCCCTTCGTAATCCATGATGGCACCGCTCATGAAGCAGGTGAGTCCCACGGCGGCGCGCAGGCCCCGGTGCCCGAAGGTATTCAGGGCGCGCCGCTCGTCATGGTTGCCCAGGATGCCCAGCATCTCGGTCCCTTCAGGCAGGGACGAGGGGAAGTAGGTGTCGTAGATATGGTAGATCTCGCGGACGTCCGTCTTCCCGTGGATGATGTTCTCGCAGATCTTGAACAGCGACGAGTTGTACGGGATGAGGCCGGTGCGGGTGAGGAACCGCTCGTGGCCCCAGTAGCATTCCGCGACATTGATAAAAAAGTTCTTTTTCAGCTTCCTGAGCTTTTTTTCCACGTTCAGCATGAGGAAGAAGTGGATCGGCACGGCGATGAGGTCGCGGCAGGCCGAATCGTAATAGCCGGTCGTGATGTAATGATCGTCCTCGCGTTCGTTGACGATGATGGTCCCTTCCACCATCTCGGAAAAATCGCGCTTCCGTTCGAACACGAAGGGGAAATTATTCTTCTTCATCATGATCGGCACGGCATGGGCCGAATCGAAGCGTATTCCGTCGATATCGAACTTCTCGATGAGCGTGGTGATGGAATCGGACAGCCACTCCCACACTTCGAACTTGCGGTAATTCAGGAGCTTGCCGTCGTTCCAGGAGCCGTAGCGCCCGTCAGTGGAGGCGCGGACAACGAGGTTGCCCCCGTCGTCATAGGTCCTGACCGCGTACTCTTCCGGCAGGTGGTCGCTTGACCGGTTGATGTGGGGGATGATGTCGACGATGATCCTGATGTCCCTCCGGTGGCACGCCCCGATGAGTTTTTTTAAATCCTCCTCGCCGCCCAGGTCCGGCTCGATGTCGACGAGGCTCAGGGGGGAGAAGGGCGACGGCGATGTGGCGTTCGGCGCCCAGTCGCCGCGGTTCTGCCCCCGTTTCTGCACCCCGAGGAGATAGATGGTGGTAACGTTATAGTTCTTCTTGATGTCGTCCAGGTGGACCGTGATATCGGCAAAGGTCCCCAGCCGTATCACCTCGCCGTTTTCATTGTATACCAGTCCCGGGTGGCCGTTGCCGTCGGCCCAGTAGGCCCTGGTGTGACCGTGGATATCGGCGAATATTTCAAGGATTATCTCGCCGCTGATGTCCGGTACCGCGTTGATCCTGCCCGAAAGGCCCGGCAGGGTGACCCAGGAAGCGTTCTTTCTCTTTTTTAAAAGCACCGCAAAATCGTAGTGGCCGTACTCTTCGAAGCGGTATTCGGCCGAATACCGCTCCTTGCCCTCATGGACCAGGGGGATCTCGATGCAGTCGATATCCTTCTCCAGGAAAAGCCCGCCCGGGGCGTTGTTACGGTAGATACGCAAATGATAGATGACCGGGGCGCCGGGAATCTCGAAGGAAAACCGGTAGGTCTGTCCGACAGGGACATTGGCGAACCGCGTGGCCAGGGGCGCGTCAAACTCCTTGGGCGCGAAGATCCTCTCGAGGATTATGCTGGCCCTGTTCCTGATCTCATGGATATCATGGCCCGACGCGGCGACGAGGAGCCGGACGATTTCCCGGAGGGACGCCTCGTCGCCGGCCATCTTGTAGCGCCGCGCGAGCCGCTCCAGGGACTTGACCGCTTCAAGGTTCCTCTCGTAGTGGAAATTCAATATATCGCCATGGACGCGCGCGTCCAGCTCGCGCAGGTACTTGGCCCGGCTCGCCTCGCTGAATTTCCGGATGCGTTTTTCGACGACGGCCTCGGGGGCCTCCTCTATCTCAAACTGCTGGGCGTTGCGCAGCGTCTCGTCGACCAGGAAATTCAGGGAACGGGACACCGCGGGAGGATACACCACGGAATGATTGTAACCGGTCTGGATGGCGCGCTCCTCGATCATCAGCAGGAGCTTGAAGGCGCCGAAGAGCTTCACCCCGGCGGACCGCTTCTGCTCCGCCGTGAGGGCGTCGAATATCTTGAGGCCCAGGTATATGGTGGGGATTTCCGTCCAGGGCGGCCCCTGTCCCACGTGTGATATGACGGTCGTCTGGTCCGAGATGTGGAATATCGTGGGAACGCCGGGCAGCTCCTTCACGATGACGAAGCGGCGGGCCATGATGCCGTCAAAATCCGCCTCCGCCGTCGCCCGGTGCGCGAATACCATCGATGCGATAAGGCGCGAAGAGAGCCGTATATCGCAGCAGCCGCCCCCTCACGGTCTGGTCCCCTTTGGAGATGATGTCGAAGGCGCTGTTGCGCATGTCGATGAAACGCTCGCGGTAGAGTTCGACCGGGTCCCCGGCGCGAATGCTCCCCACGACGTCGCGGTCAATATAAAACTCGAAACAGCGGTTCTCCGCGAAGGCCCGCGCTATGTGCTCCTTGACTATTTTATCCGATATGAGATGCTCGTCGGTGATGCGGAAGCGGCACAGGCTGCTGGAGATGACTGGTTCCACGTATCGATACCTCAAACATTATGTCGCAGAGAAGGCGAAGTCACGTGACCTCGCCTTCAATGTATCAATTGTATAGCGTCCGTCAATCGAAAAATAACGAACAGGCAGGATTGCGCGGGGATGTGGTCAGGGGTCTTTCCGGACCGCATCCGGATGCGCGTCCTTGAGCCTTGAGAGTTTGATTCGCTCCTCGACGATGATCCTGAGCTTCACGAAATTGGTCCGTTCGCGCAGCTCCATCGCGTAGCTGACGATGATGCCCACCCCTATGGTAAAGGCAAAAATATAATGCATGATCCATGTTTGAGCGGCCGGATGGGGCCCGCTGCCGAAATAGAGTATCTCAAAGGCCACTACATACAGGGCGGCAAAGGCCGCGATATAGTAGAAACTGAGCCTGGTGAATATCAGGGTGGTGGTAAGCAGGACCACGCAGCCGCAGTAAATATATAACGTGTCCGGGTACCGGTACGCCATGAGGGATACCAGGGGCGCCACGTTGATGACAATGGCGGTCAACAGCGCTGCGGAAACAACAACATGATGGGGCAGGGCGAGGAACGTCATGGCAATCAATATGCATAACGCCGCCAGTGCCGCAAAATAGGGGACCGTATACAGGAGGATTTCATGGGGATGATTAAGGAGAAAATTCATCAGGTAAAACCCGGTAACCGCCACGATACCGGCAGTGGCCACCATCCTGTTGAAGGTGAGATTATCCTTGTACTGTTTGGCAAGGAATCTCTTTTCCAGGGCTGGGTCGGAAAACGAGATGAAAAAAACGGCCCTTCTCAGCCGTCCCCGGGCGCCCTGTTTGTTGTCTGCCCGGTTTTCTGTTTCAGTTTTACCCTGTTTCACGCTGAAATCCTCTTCATGGTATGAAATTTATAGCGGAAATCAATTAATGTCAATACTCTATTTTTCCGGATAAGAATTATCTCACGAACCCCTCTCCCCCGGGCACCGGGGGAGAGGGGTTCGTGTCGGCGGGCCTTCTGCCCGGCTGAACTTCTGCAACAGGATTCCCGCGGCAACGGCAAGGTTGAGCGAGTCAATGGCGCCGCTCATCGGCACATGGACCGCCTCGTCGCACAGGCCCGCAAGATCATCAGGCAGCCCTGAACCTTCGCTTCCCAGCAGGACCGCCCGGCGGGGCGGCACGCGGCATGAGTCGAAAGCGGTGCTCTCCCGGTCCGTGACCGCCGCGTAGACACGGCAGCGGGCGCCCTGCTGCAATGCGTGAATGATTTCCCCCATGTCCCCGGCCTCGAGAACCGGCACCGAGAAGACGCTTCCCGCTGATACACGGATGACGCGCCTGCTGAAAGGATCGGCAGAGCCCGAGGCGATGACCGCGCGGTACCCGAAAGCATGAGCGGTCCTGATGATGCTGCCAAGGTTTTCCCCGGAGGCGCAGCGGTCAACGCAGACGATGCCGAGGGGGCCGTGCACGGGCAGCAGGGAAAGGAAATCATTGACTGCCGCCGCCGGCCTGCGGGCCGCCGCCATGATGCCCCGGTGGAAACCATACCCGGCAACCCGCTCCATGACATCGCGCCCGACACTAAATACCGGGACATGGCCCCGGGGCGCGGCAGACCCGGCATGGCGATCATTTTCGCGGAGGATGGCCACGACATCGAAACCGGCGGCGATGCACCGTTCCACGCATAGACGTCCCTCGACAATCATAATTTCTTCCGACCGCAAGTCACGGTCTTTTGCCATGCGGAAGATGTCCAGACGGGAATCGTCGGCTGATGCAATCGTAACCATCTTCATGACACCATAGTGGCTGATTAATAATCAATGCACAAGAATGAAATGTAAGACCTTCCCAATCCGGGGGGGCAGGGGCCTTACAATCTGCCGTCCTAAACATACACGAGCCGGACGCGCGGGCCCATCGTCACGGTGACGCCGGCGGCCGCGGTGAAGAGGTCCCCGTCCATGGTATACCTGAACTCCCCGTCACTCGCTATCGCTACCGTCGATGCCAGCCCGTTGAAATTGCGCTCCCCCTTGAGCGGTTCGCCCTTTTTAATGCGGATAATCTGCGTCACCGCTTCTCCCGGCCGTATCCCGGACACAATGAGATGGAAGGCATCAGGCCGCTCGGAGGCGCGCGGCAGGGGCGTGAATCCCATGCCGATTTTTTCCACAGTGCCCGAAAGGATAGCGCTGATCTCGCGGAAGGGGAGTTTCCTTCCGTCCACGGTCACTTCGGCGTTGAGCCTTTTAAAGAGCGCCGAATCTTTCCGGTCACTGATGCCGTCAGCGATCGCCCGACAAATCACCTGCACGTTCTTTTTGAAGCCTTTTTCCCCCTCGTACACTGCATCGAGAAAATTGGTGGTGAGCCCTGCCCCGAACAGAAAGCAATAGCGGTCGCCGACGCGCATGGTGCTGCGCTCGTGAGTTTCCACCGGCCGGCCCCCGTGCATGGCGTTTACCAGCCTGCGCAGTATACCAGGGCCCTTTCCCTTCAGGTCTATTGTCCGCGCAATATTGTCCATTGTCCCGCTCTTCAGGATGACTATCGGAGGCACGGGGGCGGGCGCGTAAGCATTGATCATACCGGTCAGCACGTGATGAATGGTTCCGTCGCCGCCGGCGATCCCCAGATAAGCGATGTTTTTCGCCTTGAAATCCGCTGCGACACGGTCTATCTCTTCAAGGGCGCCGGTAAGCCGCACGTCCGCCAGCTCCCCGCCTATCCCGCGAAATATCGCCGGAAGGTCTTTTCCGCTCCTGCGCACGCTCTTCGCGTGGGGATTGACGATTATTCCTATCTGGTTCATGCCGATGCTCCTTCAGCGTGCCGGATGTGTATTCGCGTAGCCGCGCCCCATGAGATACCTCACTTGCGGCGGGAAGGGCCTTGCATATTACTCAAAAATAAATAATTCAATCCCTGGTATAAAGCCATGATGTCCAACCTGGGTCGGTATTGTAATAAAACAGAGATATTTTATTTTCCCATTTCCGTTATACTCGATTTTATAATAAACGTAATTGTACGTGTGCGACTCAAGAAGGGATGATACCGGCCGTCCGCCGCGGTAATATAGTGACCGGTCAAAATCCGGCGCGTACGAGGATTCCTCGTGATCATTGTATGTGACACGAACTATTGCACCGCTTGAATCATAATAAACCTGGTAAATCTTCCCCTTCTCCGCCGGTTCTTTAATCTCAGAGTCGGGAACGGGTTTGACGAAAAAGAGGGTATTCGGTCGGGCGCCTGCCCTGAAGGTTTTAAATTCAGGGTCCCCTTCATTCATTTTCCTGAAATATCTTTTTTTTACGGACTTGACATCGGGAACCTGCGTTTCCCTGGCCAGAAATTTGTAGAGGGGATAATCCACGAGTTTTTTCTGGCCGGGGTCCGTCAGGGGCACAAGCCGTTTGCTGTCACCGAGGGAATAGGCATCGCCGCCGCTCCTCCTTGATTGCCAGAGGTATACTATGGCACTGGCGTATTTGTTCCACCCGAGATAGCTGATGCTTATTTCGCTGTAAATGGATGCAAGGTTCACCTGGAAACTGCCCCATTCTTCATCATCCGATGAAAAAAGCTCGCCCCTGTTTTTTGAAAGCAGCCCTTCCGCGTTGGTAAAGCATTTTATGCTCCTGTCATATTCTTTCATTTCCCTGAAACACTGCCCCAGGCCCATGTAGGATTTGAATGTAACCGGCAGCGGGGGCGTGGCGGCAAGCGCGGCAAGATATTCACTCACCGCCTCCTTGAAATTACTGTTCCGGTGGAGTTTTTTCGCAGACTCTACTATCTTTCCCGGGGATCGGCCCTTTACTTTCCCTGCGGAAGCTTTTAAAAAACTGTGCGGCACTTCGTCGTATGTTTCACCGTAGGTGAGCCTGGTATATTTCATTTGGCCGTGGGCACGATCGACCAGGGAGATGCTGATAAGAATCAGCGCCATAACTGCGGTTTTATTCATTTTCCCATCCTCTGATGATACGTCTTCTGTCTTATCCGAGTTTTTTTAATCGGTGCATTCACTAGCTTTAACTGATTTCACAGAAACTATATGCCCCCGGACATTCGCCACACTTCCCTCGTCAACCTGTTTGAATTCAATCTTCAAAATTTTGAATAGTATCCGGTAGCATTTGTTTTCATCCTTTGTTAATTTTTTATTAGCCCCGGTAAGAGAGTAATGCACCTCATACGCCGGCGGAAGGGTTTGGGATAATTCCATTTTATTGCCGGCCTGTTTTAAATCTTCGGGCCACATACCGTCCTTTATCTGGATTTCAGCTTCTTCTCCTTCTGCAAAAAGTCTTGAATATATCATGCAGTACGGATGATTAAACCTGAAGCCAGGTTCATTTTTCTTTTTTAAAAATCCTGAAAATACCCAGCCGCTGATTGACTTTTCTTCCCAGCAGACTTGCATCCAGTAACCTTCCATTCCGGACAGGTTGATCTTCCGGTCGGCGGCGCCCACAAGAATGACGGTCGTGTTATCAGGAACCGTTGCGATTACCTTGCCGTTTATTGACGGGTCGTCTCGCATGCGGAGTCCGCTCTTTGCGGTTGTCGTCATCTTCATGCATTTCATAGAAGCCGAAAAGTCGCATTTCCCGGCTTTCACGGTTCCCGTTGAAATCAGAAGAAATGTCATTACCATGCATAATATACCGACACTGAATAGTGGAAGAATCGATCCCGTTATCCGGCTCCAATGATGTTTATTCATAATGTTCACCTTCCGTAACAATATCATTTGTGATATGGCATGGTTCACCAGTATAAGTTGTTTAAAAAATAAGAAACTATTTCGTCTCCTTCCATATCCGCAGCGACTGGCGGTAAAAATCGAAGGGGGGCGGCGTCGGCTCGGTCTTCTTGATGAGGATCTTGCGCGCCCACCGCCGCTCGGTGAACTCGCAGATGTCCTTGATGCTGCGGCCGCTCAGGCCATCGCCTTTCTCGCCGAGATGGGAGCACTCGGCCTCGGCCAGGTGCTTCGCGTAATTGGCGAAGATCGCCGCGCGCTCCGTCGCGTTCGGCAGGGGGAACAGGATGGTCTGGTCGAAGCGGCTGATGAGGGCGTGGTCGAGGTCGTCCTTGCGGTTGGTCGCCCCGATGGTGATGGTGGTGGTCGCGGAATCGATCCCGTCCAGGCGCCGCAGGAGCACCGACAGGACCTGGCGCGTGGCCTCGAACATGTTCTGGTCCCGGGAGCCGGCCAGGGAATCAATCTCGTCCAGGAAGATGATGGCGCCTCCCATGTCCTCGCAGGCGTCGAAAACCTGCGACAGGTTCTGGGAGGACTGGCCGTACCACTTCGACATTATCGATTCAACGGGCACGTAGACCAGGGGGAGCTCCGACTCGCCGGCGATGATGCGCGCCGCCGTGGTCTTGCCCACGCCGGGGGCGCCGTCGAAGAGGATGGCGCGCGGCCGGTTGGACTCGAACACCTTCCGGGTCATGCGCGCGATCGAATCGTACATGCCGGGGTTCTTCAGGGGGAGGATGATGGACTCTCGGATCTTCCGCTTCACCTCGTCATAGCCGGCGATGTAGTCCCAGTCCAGGTCCTTGTCGGGTTCGACGATGGAGGCGCCCAGCATCCGCAGGCGGTGCGCCGGGTCGTTGCGCGATGCGGCGCGGGCGTGCTGGAAAAGCTCGATGACCAGGTTGACCTCCTCCTGGGAGAGGTTTCCCTTCTTGACTATCTCCACCCTGGACGAGGTGGAGAGTACGAAAAACTCGACCTTGAAGTTGTCCAGGATATTTTCTGTTTTAAAGATGTTCCTGTTGAGCGCCTGGAAGGCGTAATACCCGCTGTCGAAGGAGTGTACCCGTATGTGGGTAATGTACTTCTTGACCACCAGGAGGAAGTCCACCAGCATGGCTGACGTGATCGGGTGGGTGCCGAAGGCGATGTGCGTGGCGCCCTTCTCGAAGGATATCTGCGGGGGCGCGAGGTCCGCGGTGTCTCCTTTTTCATAATAGGCAAGGAGCTCCTTCTCGACCTGCTCCTTCATCCGGTCGTATGGTATGAGGTGATCTTCTTTCGGCGCCGGAGCGGCCTTTTCCTCTTTGTCCTTCGCTACCCGTGAGATTCGTTCTCGTTCCAAATACCCCACCCTTATCTTCAGTGCTTTCTCGAAGTCCGCTATCATCCGGTTGTCAAGACCCCCCTGTCCGCGGGGGGCGCGCGGGATCAAGCATCTCTTGCAATTGTAAAACCCTGTTATCGTCCGGGCTTCTGCAGCCCTCACATCGGCGGATACGCCGCCGGCGGCAGCGCCCGGAGGAGACAGGGAGAAAGTAAATACCATCAGTATGATATTGCAAGTATAATTTACATCAATTAAAAATGATTGCCGCATATTCCCGGAAAAAAGCAATTGACAGGGAGTGAAATTTGCCATAGAAGTTTGATCTTCTTGGAGATTCCATGACATATATTCAGGTACAGGTACGCATCGATTGCCAGGAATGCGGATATCCCATTCCCCTGAACGGGCCGTGG